>NZ_JBSFLZ010000086.1:0-32382 GCF_053599315.1 Saccharopolyspora sp. NPDC000995 | reverse complement strand
ACCAGCCCAGACGGTCCCATCAGTGGCAAACAGGTGGTCCCATGCTCCTGGCAAAACCGGCTCTGAGGTGGTCCCTTACTCCTGGCAGCCGACACGCCGAAAGGGGTTGCCCAACTATCGGATTCTCCGGTATGCGGACGACTTCGTGATTATGGTGTCGGGAACTCGTGCGCACGCCGAGGCGCTGCTTCCCGAGCTGGCAGAGGTCTTGTCCACCGTGGGCCTGCGGCTGTCGGTGGACAAGACGCTGATCACCCAGATCGACGGGGGCCTCGACTTTCTCGGATGGCACATCCAGCGTCACCGCAAGCGAGGAACCGACCGGCATTACGTCTACAACTACCCGGCCAAGAAGGCCCTGCGGTCGATCAAGGCCAAGTGCAAGACGATATGCCGGATAAACGTCAGCCTGCCGCTGGCGGTCCTGCTGCACAAGCTCAACAACGTGCTGCGGGGCTGGACTGCATACTTCCGTCCTGGGGTGTCGGCCAGGGCCTTCCAATACTTGCGCATGGTCGTCTGGCGCCAGGTGTTCGGATGGCTGCGCCGGAAACACCCCCGAACGGGATGGAAGGACCTGCGCCGCCGCTACTGCGACGGCAAATGGTGGCCCAGAGACGGAGAGATCGTGTTGTTCAACCCCGGCGCGGTGACGACAACCCGCTACCGACCACGGGGCTCGACGATCCCTTCTCCCTGGCCTGCGGCAAGTTGAGGAAACCGAACACCCAGTGGGACTTGTGGAGAGCCGGATGCGGGGCCAACTCGCACGTCCGGTTCGGGAGGGCGGCACGAGGAAACGGACCGGGAGAAATCCCGGAACCGCGCCTCGTGTCGACCCCACCACGATGTGGAGGTCCAGGACGAGCAGGGCCGGGTGCTGAAACGGGCCCGTCTGCCCGAGGGGATGGCCGGAATGTCTCGCTTGCATGAGCTGGTCGGCCGGTTCGTGTCCGAGGACGCGCAGCCGTCTGAGGTGCTGGTGTGCATCGAGACCGACCGGGGCCCGTGGGTGCGGGCACTGCGGGCGGCGGGGTATCGGGTGTTCGGGGTGGATCCCAAGCAGGCCGCCCGGCACCGGGAGATTCTGGGCTCCTCAGGGGCCAAGAGCGACAAGGGCGATGCGCACGCGCTGGCCGACATGGTCCGCACCCGGCACCACCAGCTGCGGGAGATCGCGGGCGATTCCGAGGTCGCCGAGGCGGTCAAGGTCGTCACCCGCGCACACCAAACGCTGTTGTGGGAACGAACCCGGCACATGCTTCGGCTACGGGTGGCGCTGCGGGACTACTTCCCCGCCGCGCTGCAGGCATACAAGCCCCTGGGCCTGACCTCGGAGGCGGTGCTGAGGCTGCTGGCCAAAGCCCCCACTCCCGCCACGGCCGCGAAGCTCACCACCAGCCAGATCAGCTCGGCGTTGAAGGGCCGCCGAGATATCCCGGCCAAAACACAGGAGATCAAGCAGATACTGCGCTCCGACCAGCTGGGACAGGCCGACCTGGTCACCGCCGCCTACGCCTCGAAAGTGCGGGCGCTGACCGCGGTCATCACCACGCTCAACGCGGAGATCACGACCCTGGAGGGCGAGGTCGAGGCCCATTTTGGCCGGCACCCGGACGCTGAGGTCATACTCAGCCAGCCCGGCTTGGGCGTCGTCCTCGGCGCCCGGGTGCTCGCCGAGTTCGGGGACGCCCCCGGCCGCTATGCCAGCGCGAAGGCACGCAAGAACTACGCCGGGACATCCCCGATCACCCGCCAATCCGGCAAGATACGGACCGTTCACGCCCGGTTCGTCCACAACGACCGGCTCGTCGATGCCCTTCACCTGCAAGCGTCGTGCGCGCTGCTACACGACCCGGCCGTCCGCGCCTACTACGACCAGCTACGCGCCCGCGACGTCAGCCACAACGCCGCCCTCCGCCAGGTCGGCAACCGCCTGGTCGGCATCCTGCACGGCTGCCTGAAAACGCACACCTCCTACGACCAGGCGACCGCCTGGTCACACCGAGAACCAAACCTCGCCGCTTGACATCCAACCTCCAGGGATGTCTGACCCCGAGAGGACTCCGCAATGCGGAACCCAGGTTCCGATACCGGCAACTTCAAATGGAAATCAGACGTTCGATTTCCAATTTGAAATCGCACTAAATCAAAACTTGGGTTCCGCATTGCGTGATTGGGGTCCGCTGGTACGGGTCACAGGGTTTCGGCTCGGACCACGTCGAGGTTGTGGAAGATCGGTTCCTCGTCGCAAAGGGCGCGCATCTTGTGGGAGATCTCGTCGGTCTCCGGGAGCCGGGAATTTCGCATCGCCTCGTCGTAGGGCGGGAACTCGACGAACTCGTAGTAGGTTCCCGGGGGCTCGTGATTCCGGGCCAGCACCGCTGGCTTCGCGGTGCGCTTGCCTCCGGTGGCTTCCTCCCAGTCGTCCATCAGCTTGTTCAGCTCGGCCCCCTTTCCGGTCCTGAACTCGATGAGCTGCACGAAGTTCATTCCTCGGTGGCCTGCTCGTCCACCAGCAGCTCGCGGATCTGGTCCCGCAGTTCGGGGGTGTCCTCGTGCTGGTGCACCGACACAGCGTGCTCGGTGGCGGCGCGCAGGACCTCTTCTTCCTCGCCGGTGATGGTGAGCGAGCAGTTGACCTCGCTCGGGTACTTGCGACAGTCCGCTACCTTCCTTGCCACATCGGATCTCCTGTCCTGCGGATCGGGTTGCGCAACCACCCCAGCTCGCGCTCGTGCTGGGGGTCGGGGTGGGTGGCGACTCCCTGCACTAGCGGCGCGCGCACGTGCGCGGACGGCCAGTACCAGTCGGCGCGGCGCACCACCAGGCCGGCGCGTTGCAGCTGCACCAGCACCTCGACGTTGAGGCGGCAGCGGCGGCAGCCGTGCAGCATCTCCTGGGCCCGGTCCTGCGCCTCGCCGACGACGCCTGGCGCCCGGGTGTGCTCGAGGAACAGCAGCTGGCCGATCGGCCGCAGCACCCGGCCGATCTCGGTCAGCACCGATTCCGGTTTTACCTTGCTGCACAAGGAGAACCGGCAGACCACCACGTCGAAGGCGCGGTCCGGGAAGGGCAGGCTCGCCGGGTCTCCGTCGATGAATTCGGTGGGCAAGTCGGGGCGCTCGCCGCGCAGGTCGGGTTTCGCGTCGAGCATCGCGAGGTAGGAGACGTGGTGGTAGGCCAGCAGGTCTTCGAGGCGGAACGCCCCGATGTCCAGCACTCGCCCGGCGGCCCGCTTCCGGGCCAGCACCCGGAACCGCTCCAGCATTTCGATGGGTGGCGACACCCCTGCGCGCTTGTAGTGGCACGTTATGGTGGCGGCTGAGCGGACGGCGTGGACATCGTCCGACGGCATGTCAGCAGCATGCGCACGGCGCGGAGACTGACGCCAGGGGCTTCCGACCCCTGCGATTGGTCCGATCCGGAAGCGGTCCTGGAACCGACGTCAGTCGCCGCACGGCCGGTCGGGGAGCACTTCGCCGCAGAAGATCCAGGTGTCGCCGCGGCGGACCCAGTGCAGCGGCTCTGGTCGTAGCGGCCAGGCCAGCAGGTAGCGGTCGTAGAGCTCGTTCATGGTCCGCACGTACTCGGCCACCGCGCGCAGCCAGTGCTGGGTCCGCATGACCGTCACCCCAGTTCGAGGTCGTATCTCAACTCGTCGAGCCGCTGCCCCCACTGTCGGACGAATTTCCGCTCGGTGCAACGAAATCCGGCGTCCAGGTACAGCCGGGCGGCCGTCTCTAGCAGGTCGACGGTCCACAGCTTCACGCGCTCGAAGCCGCGCTCGCGCGCGTGATCCAGCAAGGCGTGCAACAACTTCCGGCCGACCCCACCGCCCTGCGCGGCCGGGTCGACCAGAAACCAGCGCAGTTGTGCGACGCCGTCGCCTTCGTCGGTGAGCGCGACGGTGCCGACGGTTTCGCCGTCGCGTTCGGCGACCCACAGCCAACCAGGTTCGATACCCCGCTCGTTCCGAGCCGCGCCCAGGGCCGCGGCGAATGCGGCGAGACCGTGCGCGACGTGCGACTCGAAGCGTTCGTCGAAGTCGTACTCCCGTGCATAGAACTCGCCGTGCATGGCCAGCACGGTGCCCAGGTCGCCGGGGCGCGGACCGATCCGGATGCTGACCTCGGGCGACATACGCAACTCCAGTAGACTGAAACAGTCGTTTCACTCGTAGGCTAGCAGCTTGACCAGCATCAGAACAGGGGCGTCGATGACCCAGCGGGACGATGGCCGCCGCGGCGAACTGCTCGCGAAGCTCCTGGAGTACTCGGCGACGCACGGGCTTTCCGAGGTGTCGCTGCGGCCGCTGGCGGCGGCGGTCGGCTCCAGCCCGCGGATGCTGCTGTACTTCTTCGGCTCCAAGGAAGGGCTGGTCAAGGAGGTCCACCGGCACGCCCGCGACATCCAGCTCCGGCTGCTCGCCGACACCCTCGACGACTGCACGGACCGGACCGAGGCACTGCGCGCGCTGTGGCGTTGGCTCAGCGATCCGGCGCACCACAACATGATCCGGTTCTTCTTCGAGAGCTATGCGCGTTCGCTGCACGCCCACAGCGGCGCGTGGGACGGCTTCGGCGAGACGAGCGTCCGCGAATGGCTGCCCCGGCTCCAGCAGACCCTCGGCGGCTCCGATGCCGAGGCGACGCTGGCGCTGGCGGCGCTGCGCGGCCTGCTGCTCGACCTGCTCGCCACCGGCGACGCCGCCCGCGTCGCGGCCGCCTTCGAGGAGCTGTTGAGCAAGCTCTAAAGGCGTGCCAGGTGCCCACCGTGTGAGATGGTCAGCGCGTCGGAATATCTCGTTCCGCCACAGCGTCCATGCCCGTCGTGAGCCATCTCTTCGAACCGATCAAGTTGCGCGACGTCGTCGTCCGGAACCGCGCGTGGGTATCGCCGATGTGCCAGTACTCGGCCACCGACGGTGTGCCCGATGACTGGCACCTGGTACACCTCGGCCAGTTCGCCACCGGCGGTGCCGGGCTGATCATCAGCGAGGCGACCGCGGTGGTACCGGAAGGCCGGATCAGCCCGCACGACACCGGGCTGTGGAACGACGAGCAGGTCGCAGCGTGGCGACGAATCAACGACTTCCTGCATGCGCAGGGCGCGGCGACGGGTGTGCAGCTCTCGCACGCCGGTCGCAAGGCGTCGACGACCCCGCCCTGGGAGGGCGGCCAGTCGGTGCCACCGTCCGAGGGCGGCTGGCAGTCGGTCAGTTCGACCGGCGACGCCTTCGGCACTCAGGCCGCGCCGCGGGCGCTGACCGAAGCCGAGGTCGCCGAGCTGCCCGAGCAGTTCACGGCGGCGGCGCGCCGGGCGGATGCGGCGGGCTTCGACATCGTCGAGCTGCACTTCGCGCACGGCTACCTGGCGCACCAGTTCTACTCCCCGCTGGTCAACGACCGGACCGACCGCTATGGCGGCGACTTCGACAACCGGGTGCGGGCCCTGCTGGAGATCACCGAAGCCGTGCGAGCGGCCTGGCCGGCCAACAAGCCGCTGATCGTCCGCCTCTCGGCAACCGACTGGGTCGACGGCGGCTGGACCGGAGACGACTCGGTGCGGCTGTCGACGCTGCTGGCGGAGCGGGGAGTGGACCTCATCGACGTCTCGACGGGCGGCGCAGTGCCCAAGGCCGACATCCCGATCGACGCCGGCTACCAGGTGCGCTTCGCCCGCCAGATCCGCGCGGAGGCCGACGTCCCGACGGCGGCGGTCGGCCTGATCACCTCGCCGGAGCAGGCGGAGGAGATCGTCGCGTCCGGCTCTGCGGACGCGGTGCTGCTCGGCCGCGAACTCCTCCGGGACCCGCACTGGCCGCTGCGAGCGGCAGACCGCTTGCGCGCGGACAACATCTGGCCCAAGCAATACGAACGAGCCCGCCGCGCCTGACCCCTTACCGAGGCCGGTATGGCTTGGTCGCGGGCCGTGAGTCTTTGAGTTGCGCTGGAAGCCCAACGCAACCCACGGCCTGCGGAAACACCACTCCAGTCGGTGGCGATCGCGGTTAGTACGTTGGTTTTGGCTGCTCGGCGGGTTGGCCATGAATGTACTCCGTTGAAGCGAACGGAAGGTTCGCGCCGCCTACCGAGGCGAACAGGCCGTTCGCTTCACACTGCCTGGCGAGGCGGATTAAGACCGCTCGCGCTGGGGCCGCGACCGCAACCTCAGCCGGACGAGTTCCCGAATAGCCTCAACAACGCCCGAAAGCACTCACGGCTCCGGCGCTACTCGGCGAGCTGGGCCTGCCACATCCAGTGCGACTTCTCCAGCTCCCGCGCGATGCCGATCAGCAGGTCCTGGGTCACCAGATCGGTCTTGTCGGTCTCGTCGATGCGCTCGCGGAGCCGACGGTTCAGCTCCGCCAACGTATTCGTGATCGCCTCGACTACCTCGCGATCGCTGCGCCAGTTCCGGTCGAACTTCGGCACCCCGGAGCCCTCGGCGACCGTCGAGGCTCGCCCGTCCGGCGAGATGCCGATGGCGGCGGCGCGCTCCGCGACGTCGTCGGCGAAGCCACGCGCGGTGGTGACTAGCTCGTCCAAGTGAAGGTGCACATCGTGGAACAATCTGCCGACGACGTTCCAGTGCGCCTGCTTCGCCACCAGGTGCAGATCGATCATGTCCAGCAGCGTGCCCTGCAGCACCTTGCCGGTGATCTCCCGGTCCTGGTCGCCCAACGGGCTGGTGATCGGGGCCTTTTTCGAAGCGGTCTTCTGAGCCATGAGCGCTGCTACCTCCTCGAACGCGAGCAGACGGTTGGAGGGTGCTGCCCGTAAGGTACCCACGCACTTCGAAGCGGTATGCAGGGCCGTGGGGATCTGTTGCGAACGCCACACCGCTCAGCCCACCTGGGGCAACATCGAAGCCGCAGGTCATGCACTAAGCCCAGTGGCCCGCGAAACCCTCGCACCGCCAGCAGGAGATCAGCCGCGGTTGGCGAAGTCGACCACCTGGTGGCCGATGGCGCGGAGGACATTCGCCACCTTCTCGTCGGCGCACTCGCCTCCGGCCTCGAATTGCGTTTCGGCCGAGTTCACCGCTCCGCCGAGCGGCGTCGGCCAGCCTCGCAAGGCGTGCACCACGGAGCGCAGCGCCTGCAGCGTGGTGACCGTCGCCTGCCAGCCGTAGGCGATGCCGATGCAGCCCACCGCTCGTCCGTCCAGGTAGGGGCGGTCGTCGCCGCGCAGGTCTTCTGCGTAGTCCAGGGCGTTCTTGATCAGCCCGGAGATCGTGCCGTGGTAGCCCGGCGAGGCGAGGATGACGCCGTCCGCGGTGCGCAGGGCGTCCACCAGCTCCAGCGCGTTGTCGGTGCGTTCGGTCAGATGCGGGTCGTAGAACGGCATCGACAGGCTGCTGCCCGTGATCGCGTGGACCTTCGCCCCCGCTTCACGCGCGCCAGCGAGCGCGGCGTTCAGGGCTCGTTCGGACTGCGAATCCGGCCGGACCGACCCGCCGATCCCCACCACGGTCACCGTCATGCACTGATCCTTTCACCCGAAGCTGCGCCTGTCGCGCCTCGCAGGAACTTTTCGCCACGCTACGACTTAGCGCTTGCTCGAGGTCAAAGCCGACCCGCCGTGTCCCGCGCCATAACTACCTGCGGGTAACCTCAGCAGAACCTGTCGCCTCCCCGGGGAGGTCACGCCGATGTCGAAGGTCCTCGAACTGGTACAGCCGACGCTGGAGGCTGCCGCCGTCCGCGGCATCTTCTCCCTCCCCCGGCCCGTACGACGCCTCCTCGCGGGGCGCCCGATCCGGCTGGACGACCAGGAGCTCGCCCTCGACGCCCAACTCCTGCTCAAGCTGCAGCGGGTCAGCGGCCAGGAGCAGCTCACCGCTGCCACGCCCGAGCTCGCCCGCGCGGGCATGCGGCGGACCTCAGCGGGTTGCCGGCGGCGCACATCGTCACGGCCGGGTTCGACCCGCTGCGCGCCAAGGCGAGGCCTACGCGCAGCGGCTGGCGGACGCTGGGGTGCCAGTGATCGCCCGGCGGTTCCCGGACCTGATCCACGGCTTCGCCAGCCTCCGCCCGATCGGCGGCCGGTTCCAGGAGGCACTATTCGAGATCGTCGGCACCCTCCGCGCCGCCCTCTCGCTGCAGAAGACCTGATCCGCTCACGCGCGGTCTGCGGCATGGATGCTGCTTGGGAAGCGGCCGTCCAAGAGTGCCGCAGGGCGGGTTCCTGCCTTTGAAACCTGGGGGCGGGCTTTGACCGCGCTGGTGCGGGCCACGCACAGGGCGCGGATGGCCTCGACCGCACCGTCACGGCTTTTCGGATGCCGGTGGCGCGTTCGGCCAGCACCGCGGTGGCCGCGGCATAGGCATCAATTTACTGGTCCGCTCACTTCAACCCGCACATTCCAAAACAGCCTCTACAGCCCGCCAAAGGCGCTCATGGGCACTCCCGCTGTTGGGCCGGAGTGCCCAGTGGCGGTGATCGGCGTGGTCGCACGACGAGCGGCGAGTTCGTGGGGCGGGGCCGGTTTCCAGGCAACGGAGGCGCGGAAGCTTGACTGCATCCGTATGCGGCCGCGTTGCTGCGGTCCGGGGCCGCAAGTCTGTTGGGTTGACATTTCTGCCCAACAGGCGCACGGCTGGCGTTCGTCAGTGGCCGAGGAGTTCGCGGAGGCGGTTGAGGAGGTCTTCGCGGTTAGCGCAGCCGAGGCGTTGCTTTATGCGGCTTATGTGGTGCTCAACCGTCTTCGCCGAGATGAACAGTCGCTTGCCGACCTGCTTGTAGGTCAGCCCGGCCAGCACCAGCTCCGCGACTTCCTTCTCCCGCTCGCTGAGCAGGTCGGTCTCCGCCGACATCGCGCCGCGCACCGCGCGCGGCCGCGGCGGCTTGCCTTGCAACGCCCGGGCGCATTCCAGCAGAGCGAGCATCGCGCGCCGATCCGCCGTGCGGATCGCCGCCTGCCCCGCCAGCCGCGCTCCGTCCCATGCCAGCCCGGCCGCGTGCAGCGCACGCGCCGCCTGCCCAACCTCGTCCTGGTCCACCTGACCCGCGAGTATTCTCAGCCACACGTCGGCGGCTTCGGCCATTGCCGCCGCCAGCGGATTGTGGTGCGCCATGCCGCCCAGCTCCGCCGCGAGCTGCTGCGCTTCGTCCAGCTCTTCCAGCACGACCGCGGCCTGCAGACGCTTCCACGTGAGCATCGATGTCCACAGCGGAGGGTTGCCGAGCCGATCCAGCAGCGCTCGCGCCTCCGCCAGGTACGGCGCGATCCAGTCGTGGTCTCGCAGCCGCGCCGTGGCGACCACGAGTTCTCCCAACGGCAGCAGGGCGAACAGGTCCACCGAGTGCTCGGCGACGGCCTGCCGGGCCTGACCGCGGGCGGTGGTTAGGGCCGCCATGTCGTTGTCCCGGCTCGCGATGCCAGCCTCGATCGCGGTTGCCAGCAGGCGATCTCGCGCCGCCAGCCCGGCCACGGGGAGGTTCGCGCGGGCGGCCACCGTGTCACCCCGCAACAGCGGCAACCACGCCGCAAGCAGACGGTGCCGGTAGTGCAGCAGCGGGCCGCCGGAGCCGGAGCCGATCGCCTTGTCCAACGTGGACTGGACGACGTCCAGTTCGCCGCAGTGCAGCGCGACCAGTGCGGCGACCGCCGCCGGGCTGTCAGGCACCAGGGCACCGCGCCCCACCGGCTCCGACAGCGATGCGGCCCGCATCAATGTGGACAGTGCCGTCGCGGCCGATCCCACGACCGATTCCCTGACTCCGGCAGCGAGTTGCGCGGCGGCACCGGTCATCGACGTCGGTGGCCCGGCGTCGTCGGAGGAACGCAGCAGGTCCTCGGCCTCGCCCAACCGACCGGCTCCGATCAGGCCCACCGCGGCGAACGCCCGGTCTCCTGGCCAGCGCAACTGCCCTACCGACCACCGGCACAGTTCCGCCGAGCGTTCCAGCAGCCCTCGGTGCGCCAAAACGCTCGCCGCGACCTGCACGCCGAGCTCCCTGTCCGGCACCGAATCATCGACGATCACCTGATCGGCCAGCCGCAGCGCTTCGTCCAGATCACCGGCCACGGCGGCGGCGCGTGCCTGCCGCGCCGCCACCGAAGCCGGTGGAGTTCCGGCCGACACCGCTGCTGCGAGCAGCCGTCGCGCCAGGTGCGGCGCGGACCGCAGGGCCTCCTCGCCAGCCTTCTCGAACGCCGCCGCCAGGGTCGATTCCGGCAGCAACGCGATGTCTGCCCCGAGCAGCGGGCTTACCAGCGGCAGCACCGAACCGCCGCGCGCCAGCTGGATTTCGACGAAGCGACGGGTCACCCGCAGCCGCAGTTCCCACGGCGTCAGCCGCAGCGCCGCCGCCCGGGCGATCGGCAGCAGCACGTCATCAGCGCCTACCAATCCGCAGGCCCGGATCGCCAGCAGCGCGGAACCGGCCGCCTCCGGAGTCAGGTCCAGCAGCGCCGCGAGCAGGTCGGGGTGCGGGGTCGCGCCGACCGCCATCGCCGTTACGCACTTCGAACCCGCTTCGCCGAGCTGGTCCAGGTCGTGCTGGAACTGGTCGAGCGCGCGGGACGGCAGCTCCGCCGTGCCCGGCTCGGCGGTCGCGAGCACCCGGCTCACGTAGCGCGGGACGCCCCCGGTCTGCGCGTGCAGCCAGCCGATCCACTCCGGCGCCGCCCCTGCGACCTGCGCCGCGATCTCCTCGCGCCCGAGCGCGGCGAGCAGCACCGGCGCGCCGAGGTCGCCGATCAGCTCCGCCAACGCGGCAGGTCGCGGCCCCGGCCGGTAGGCAACGACCAACCGCGCCCCGGGCCGCCGGGCGATCTCGCGGAGCTCACCGAGCACCGTTTCGCCCAGCCGGTGAGCGTCGTCGACCAGCACGGCGCCTTCGTCGGCCCGGGCGAGCTCGTTCGCGCCGAACACCGCCACCCCATTGTCGCGGTAGGTGCGTGCGAGCTGCCCCAGCAGCACCGTCTTTCCATATCCCCCTGCACCCTGGATCCCGGCGACAAGCGACGCGGCCGGGTCTGCGGCGATCGCCGACCTCAGCCCGGCCGCGTGCCCGTCCGGCATCGGGGCGGGACGGGAGGTCGTCGAGTCGTTCACGCCTGGGGTCCTTGTCATCCGGGTCACTGGCGCATGTGTTGGATCGCACCGAGCACGCCGCTGAAACCATTGGGCAGCAAGAAGGTGAGCAGCAGGCCGCCGATGATCAGCGCGGCGGCTAGCGACAGCTTAATGATCTTGATCCGGCGGACGCGATCCTCGTCCCGTGGTTCCAGCGGCATCGGCTCCACCTCGACCGGCGGACGCGGCACGGCCACCGGTTCGGCATCGAGGTCGAACGGTCCGTCGGAGCCCTCGATGCGCATCAGCACGCTGGTCTCGGCGATCGAACACTCGTCGGTGTCGGTCGACAGCACCTGCACCGCCGCCAGCGCCGCCCCCCCGGCCGCGGCCAACTCGGGGGCGACGTCGACCTGCGGCTGCAGCTTCAACCGCTCGGCCACCAGCTTCTTCAGCAGCGGAGTGCGCGAAGTTCCGCCCGCCAGCACCACGGAATCGAGGTCGTCCGGCGACAGCGTTGCCGACTGCACCGCCTGCAGGATCAGCTCGGGCACCCGCTCCAGGTGTGGCCGGACGAGCTGCTCGTACCGCGAGCGAGATAACGCGAATTCTGTTCGCATCCCTGGAAGTTCTACCCGCAGCTGCACGCCCGGCTGATGCGACAGCGCTTCCTTTGCCCGAACGCACTCGGCGCGCAGGTGCGCAAGGGCAGCCCGCTGGTTGAGGTCGCCGAGGTCCAGCGCGTCCAGCCGGTCACCGAATTCGGCGCGCACGACGGCGAAGATCTCGTCGTCCAGGTCCTGACCGCTGGGGTGATCGGCGTTCAGCGGCGAGCCGACCACCTCGAACCCGGGCTCGCGCCGCCGCAGCACCGTCGCATCAAAGCCGCTGCCGCCGACGTTGGCGACGACGACCGGTGCGTGCTCGGGAACGCGTTGCTTGGCCGCGTAGTCCACAGCGACCGCCATCGGCTCGGCCACCATCGTCACGTCCGTCAGTCCCAACTGGACCAACGCTTGTTGAACGAGCCGGGTGCGATGCGGACCCCAGGTGGCGCTGTGCGCGATGGCGATGTGATCGGCGGGGTGCCCCTGCCAGTGCGCGACCGCGTCCGCCACCCACTCGATCATGGTGGCGGCCAGCCGCTGCGCCGGGATGAACTCGCTGCCCACCAAGACCGGCAGGTCGTCGCCGACCCGCGCGGTGAAGCCGCGCGCGACCCATTCATGGTGGGCGATCTCCTGCCGCTGGGCCACTTCCCCGGCGACGAACGACCCGTCCTGCACCTTGCACAGCACCGTCGGCACCACCGGACCGGCCTCCAGCGAGACCGGCACGGCCGCCGCCCACCGGCTGCCGTCGCGGCGTGCGATGGCAGCCGTGGTCACCGTAGCGCCCAGATGAATGCCCAGGACGTAAGGCATGCAATCCCTTCGCGTTACCGAATCGCCACCAACGGGCGGTGCCCGCGTGGCGCAGGGTGAACACAATTTAGCGTGCACGTGGTTACACACAGGTGTCGGATCCCCAGGCTACCCCCCAATGGATCACCTACCTGATCCCCTAATAGAGACCTTGATAACTAGGAGTCGTTCCCGATGGCCAGGGAGGCTCGCGTCCCTACGGTGATCAACACAGGAGTGAGGGATCGCACGACCCCACTCGGACACCCATCCGAGTACCGCTGAGCATCGGGAGGCCCAACGATGGTGAACCCTCAGCACGCGAGCGGTCATGCCGAGTCCTCCACTCCCGACCCCGGGAAGCACTCCACCACCGGCCAATCGGACGAGCCGACGCTGTACGAGTTCCTCACGCGCCTCGTCAGCGACCCGGCCGCTCGGTCGGCCTTCGACGCCGATCCGCAAGCCACGTTGGGTCAGGCCGGCCTCGGGGGCATTACCGCGACAGACGTACTCCAAGCCACGTCACTGGTTCTCGACTACGCGCCGGTCGAGGTCGTGGCGGAGTACGACCGCTCACTCCAGAGCAGCGTCGAGAAGTTCGCTGCGAGCACCCAGTACGTCGCGATCAACCAACTGCATCCCGCACATCCAATCGAGCAGGAAGAACTGACCATGCTGAAGCCCACCCCCGCCGACTACGGCAAGGACAACGACGTCGACGCCACCCTGCCGCCGGCCCCGGCCCCGGCTCCGGCTCCGGCTCCGTCGAACAAGGTCGATGTCGACATCGAGAAGAACTACACGGACTCGTTCAACCTGATCAGCGTCCACGACGTCGCCAGCAACAACGAGATCGCCAATGGCAACGACATCGCCAACGGCAACATCGTCGGCAGCATCGTGGGCAGCAGCGTCACCCAGGTCAACGAGACCGCCACTCACGTCTTCGACACCAGCGTCGACCTGGCCGCCGGTGCTGGCTCCATCGTCCACGGTGACGTGATCAACATCGTCGACAACTCGCTCGACCTCGATGTCCTGAACATCGCCAACGGCGCCCCGGTCGTCGGCGACATCACCGCCAACGTCACCCACGTGGTGGGCGACGTGACCGGCGGCGACGTCACCTCGATCGTTGCCAACGCCCCGGTCGTGGGCGACGTCACCAACGTCGTGGGCAACGTTCCGGTCGTCGGCGACGTGGTCGTCAACGTCGCCAGTGGCAACATCACCAACGTGGGCGGCGTCATTGACGACGCGACCAACGTCGTGGGCAACGTGCCGGTCGTCGGTGGCGTGCCCGCTGGTGACGTCTCCGCGCTGCCGGTTGTCGGTGGCGTGCCCGCTGGCGACGTCTCCGCCCTGCCGGTTGATGACGTGACCTCCGCGCTGCCGGCTGGCGACGTGACCTCTGCCCTGCCGACCCCGAGCGACCTGCCGGTCGTCGGTGGCGGCCTCGAGAGCGTGGCGCACACCGCCACCTCGGCCGCGCCGCTGGACCTGGGTCTCTGAACCTGAACGCAGTGAGCGACGGAATGCCGGGATTCGCGACATAGCGGATCCCGGCATTCCGCGCATTCCATCCCCGAATCGCAGGCCTTTTTGCACTCCCAGTACCCGTCGGCGATGTGAGTTCAGCTGTTTGGGTTTCTCAATTCGCCGCGGCACGCCACAATCGACGCCGTGATCGAGACAGCGTTGGTAGAACTGATCGATCGCGCGACTGCGGAATGCGCCGAGCAGCAACGCGCCGATCTACACGGTCGACTGCGGCAGATCCGCACCCGCGTGCTCGACCCGACGCAGCTCGTGCTGGTCGTCGGCGAGTCGAAGCAGGGCAAGAGCGCCCTGGTCAACGCGATCGTGAACGCGCCCGTGTGCGCCTCCGGCGACGACGTCACCACCGTCGTGCCCACCCTCGTCCGGCACTCCGACGAACCGAGCGCCCTGCTCATCGAGCACGAGCCGGCGCAGGGCCCGGCCGCCCTGGATCGTGTTCCGGTCCCCATCGAGCAGGTCAGCGAGCAGCTGGAACGCGCCCTCGCACATGGCCGCCCGGTCACCCGCAGCGAGATCGGCATCCCCCGCGCCGTGCTGCAAAACGGTCTCGCGCTGATGGACACCCCGGGCGTCGGCAGCGTGTCCACGTCGCTGACCTCCACCACGCTCTCCGTGGTCGCCGAGGCCGACGCGCTGCTGATGGTTTCCGACGCCACCCAGGAACTCACCACCAACGAGCTGGCGTTCCTCAAGCAGGCCACCGCGTTGTGCCCGAACGTCGCGCTCGTGCTGCCGAAGATCGACCGGACCCCGCACTGGCGCAAAGTCCTCGAGGTCAACCGGAAACACCTGGACAACGCAGGTATAGCGGCCAAGATCTTCCCGGTTTCGGCCAACATTCGGATGCGCGCGATGCAGGCCAAGAACACCAACCTCAACGCCGAATCCGGGTTCCCGCCGCTGCTGGAATTCCTCAAGGAGATCGCCAGCAAGCACGAGAACCTGACCCGGCGCTTGGTGGCGCACAACGTCACCGAGGCGCTCACCCAGATCAACGACGCGCTGCGCACCGAGCTCGCGGCGCAGAACCCGCGCACCGCAGCGGAAACCCTGGTCGAGCTGGAAACCGCACAGCGCCGCGCCGAAGACCTCCGGCGCGTCTCGAGCCGCTGGCAGAAGGCCCTCAACGACGGCATCTCAGAGCTGTTCACCGACATCGAGTTCGACTTCCGGGAACGCAGCTGGGCGGTGCTGCACCAGGTCAACGAGGCCTTCGAGACCGCGGATCCCCTCGAGGTCTGGGATGAATTCCTGGACTGGCTCTCCGCCCGGCTCACCGACGCGATCGTCGAAACCTTCGAGTGGATGGAGCTGCGCCAGGCCCAGTTAGCCGAGCACGTCGCCGACGAGATGCTGGCCGAGCACGGCGGGGCAATCCCCGAGCTGGAGCGGCTCACCCGACCGGACCCGCTGGACGAGGTGCCCGGGCCGAAGCTGCCGCCCGGCTCCGAGTACAAGCGCTTCGACCAGTTCCTCACCGGCTTGCGCGGGTCCTACGGCGGCGTGCTGATGTTCGGCATGTTCACCACGGCTGTGTTCGGTCTGGGCCTGATCAACGTGGTGTCCATCTCGGCGGGCGTGCTGCTGGGCCTCAAGAGCCTCGGCGAGGACAAGGACGCGCGGCTTCGCCGCCGCCAGGTCGAAGCCAAAAGCGTCGTGCAGCGCTACGTCGAGCAGGTCATCTTCCACGTGAACAAGGAGGCCAAGGCCGCCATCCGCGGCGTCCACCGGGGTCTGCACACGCACTACACGCGCATCACCGAGGATGCCCAGATGGAGATCAGCCGGGCCATCCAGGAGATCAAGCGATCCGCGGAGCGCAGCGCGGTCGACCGCGACCAGCGGGCCAGAGACATCCGGCAGAAGCTGGAGGAGATCGCGGTGCTGCAGCGGCGCGCCGCGATGCTGACCCAGAACCGGATCACCGCGGCATGAGCGGCGATGCCCTGCTGGATCGCGCGCGAGCGCTGCTGATCCGCACCATGACGTTCTACCGGGACGATCCGCGCACTTCGACCTGGCTGCGCGGCCAGCTGGAACGGCTCGACCAGCCGCTGCGCATCGCCGTCGGTGGACGGGTGAAGGCAGGCAAGTCAACGCTGATCAACGCGCTGGTAGGTGCGGAGCTCGCGCCCACCGATGCCGAGGAACGCACCCAGGTCAGCACCTTCTACCAGTACGGGCCAGAACCGAAGATCCTGGTGCACACCCCGCACGGCGCGGTGCAGAACGTCCCCGTGTCCACTCTGGACGTCGGTACCATCCGCGACCTGCAGCACTGGCGGCCGGACGAGGTGGCTCGGCTGGTCATCGAGTCACCGACGCCGGGCCTGCAGGCCATCACGCTGATCGAGACGCCCGGCGTCGCGTCCGCGGCGGTGCAGGAGACCGGGCGCTCGGCGCTCGCGCAGATCCTCTCCGAAGCCGACGCGGTGCTGTACCTGACGCGGTTCCCGCGGCAGACCGACCTGCAATTCCTGCAGTCCGTCAACGAATTGCAGACGGCCCGGTGCGTGCCGATCAACACGATCGTCGCGTTCTCGCGCGCCGACGAGACCGGCAGCGGCGGACCGGAAGCGCTGCAAGCGGCCGAGCGGATCGCCGAGCGTTACCGCAACGACCCCACGCTGCGGTCCTTCGCGCAGCACCTCATCCCGGTCATCGGGCTGCTCGGGCAGGCCGTTGCGACGATGACCGACGAGGACTTCCTGGCGCTGGGCAACCTTTCCCGGCTGTCCCAGAACGACCAGGACGAGCTGATGCTGTCGGCGGACCGGTTCGTCAACAGCGGTATGGAATCGACGCCGGGCCCCGTCCGGCAGCGGCTGCTCGAACGGTTCGGGCACTACGGCATCGAGCGGGCGCTGACGTTGATGCGCAGCGGCGTGACGGAGCGGAAGAAGCTGCAGGCCGCGCTGCTCGACGAAAGTGGCTTGAACCTGCTGCAGGAAACCGTGCACCAGCAGTTCGTAGAGCGGCAGGACGCGTTGCGGGCACGATCGGCCTTGCTGGCCGTCGACATGGTGTCGCGCGCCAATCCCCGGCCAGGCGTGCAGCAGTTGCGCGGCGAGTTCGAACGGCTGCTGGCAAACGCGCACGAGTGGAACGAGCTGCGGCTGCTGTCGGCGCTGGATTCCGGGCAGGTGCGGTTCGCCCGTCCGCTCCAGGCGGAAGCGAAGCGGCTGCTGGGAGCGTTCGGCAATGCGCCGCACGCGCGGCTCGGCCGGGACGAGGCGGCGTTGGCGGTGGACCTGGCCGACGAGGCGGCGGCGGCGTTGGCGCGCTGGCGGGAGCAGTCGGTGAACCCGCTGCACGACCGGCAGCACCGCGAAGCGGTCCGCACGGTCCTGCGCAGCTGCGAACGCCTGATCATCCATCAAGTCCACGGCCCGCAGCAGCAAACGTCGCAGCGCCAACCGAATCCGCAACACCAGCAGGGTCCGCAACGCCACCAGCAAGATCCGCAGCACCAGCAGGGCCAACGGGCCGCGCAGCGCCCGCATCCACCCCAGAACACCTCGGGCGCCCACTCGCGCGACTGAGGAGATCCGCTACCTCGCGCCAGGTGGGTGTCGAGCGGAAACGAAGACGTCCACGTCGCCCGCGCCTTGCGCGAAGCGCTGCACAACGGCGCAGACGTGACGTTCAGCGTTCCTGCGGCGCTGCGGATGATCGGCATCGAGGATCCCGGAGTCCAGAGGCGTTTGAAGTTCCGCCCCCGCACCACCACGCAAGCCACCCTGAAACCGCAGCTACAGAGGCTGTTTGGGGGACTCGTTGGGCGGCGGGTTTATGTGCGTCGCTGGTGTGAAGCGAACGGACTGTTCATCTCGATAGATGTCACAAACGGTCCGTTCACCTCCCCCATCCAATCCCGAACGCTGGGCCGCTGGTGCGTTGGGCGGCGTCGTGATGACGACGAGCAGGTCGGTCAGTGGCATTGACGGTGAGCACATACCGGACAGCAACGCGAATTGGCCCCTGGATCGACGGCAGCGTGATAACGCATGCTGCACCACTGTGCGAGGCGACCACTGCCGTGATCGTCGTGCTGGACGTCGAGCAGGCCGAGGTGGATCAATCCGAGTGAAGCACCGGATTGCTGCATCCGGTTCAACCGCTGCGACCACTTGCCCCAACCGCTCGGACGCGCCTGGCCGGCGTCGGTTCAGAGCTCCAAGCCGCGCAGCGTCGCGTGGAGCTGCTCCACCAGGGGGCGACGGCGCGCCATCTCCCGGGCCGCCGCCGGATCCGGTGAGACCTTGCTCTCAGGAGTCACCAATTCGGCGGCGCGCTCCAACGAGTCGAACTCACCGAGCGCCCGCCACGCCAGCAGCACCGCGCCGAGCCCGGACCCGCCGCTGCCCCCGGTCAACTCCAGGTCGATGTCGAGTGCCGCAGCGATCGCGTCCGCCCACACCCCGCTGCGGAACCCACCGCCCGTGGCGCGCACCGCGCGCACCTCTGCCCCGGAATCGGCCACCGCGTCCCGCACCAGCGCGAGCTGTTGTGCGACGCCCTCGACCATGGCGCGGGTCATCTCGGCCCGGCCGTGCGAGTGCCGCAACCCCACGAGAGAGCCCGTCAGACCCGGCTCCCACCACGGAGCCCGCTCGCCGAGCAGGTACGGCAGGGCCATCAACCCGTTCGCTCCTGCCGGAACCGCAGCCGCCTCGTCGAGCAGGTCCGCGACGTCGACCCCGAAAAACTCCGCGGCCCACTGCGCGATCACCGCGCCGTTGCTCACGGCACCGCCGATCACCCAGAGCCCGTCACCCATCGCGTAGCTGAACGTCCGGCACCGGTCGTCGACGCCCGGCCGATCGCGGGTCACCCGCAGCGCCCCGCTGGTGCCGAGCGAAAGCGCGGCGACACCGGGGCGGACCGCCCCGACGCCGAGGTTGGCCAGCGGACCGTCCCCGCCGCCGAGCACCACCGGCAGTCCGTCGGGCAGTCCGACTGCCTTGGCGACCTGCGGTTTCAGCGGCATCGTGTCGGCCGGCGCGTGGATCTCCGGCAGCTGGTCGGCCCGGATGCCCGCGACCTCCAGCGCCGGCACGTGCCACTGCAGCGTCGCCATGTTCTGCAGGCCGCTGCCCGAGCTCAGCGAGTACTCGGTGAGGAACGCGCCCACGAAGTCGGCGACGACGAAGTCCTTCAGCGCGCACCACCGCACAACGTCGCGGGTCAGGTCTGGGCGGCTCCCGGTCAACCATGCCAGCTTCACCATGACCGACTGCGTGTGCACGGGCGTCCCGGTGGCGCGGTGCAGGGCCGCTGCCGCGTCCGCCTCGGACCTCAGCCGCGCCGCAACCTCCGCGGTCTGGGTGTCGGCCCAGTTGAACGACCGCGTGGCCGGAGCACCGGCCGAGTCAAGGCCGAGGAGGGTATGCATCGAGGCGCTGAACGACAGCGCCGCGACCGGGCGGTCGTGCTCCTTCGCCCAAGCCACGCACTCGGCCAACGCCTCGATCGCCGCGTCCCGGACCTGGACGGCGTCCTGCGTCGCCTCGCCGGGCGCCTCGGTGCGCAGCGGATACCCGCGCTCGGTCTGGTGCAGCACGTGAGCGTCGCTGCCCGCCGCGACGACCTTCGTCGCGGTGGTGCCGAGATCGATTCCGAGGACGACCGGAGCATGGCTCATACCCCCCAACGTATCCGCCGGATGCCGCAGCCAGGCCGCTCAGGTCGGGGCCCCGCGTGGCCGCGAACCGAGCGAATCGGTCCGACTGCTCGCAGCGATCGGATCGCGCGACGTCTACGTTCCACCGCCTTGCCACACGCGGAACTCGGTGCCCGAAAGCCGATGGCCCACGAGCGCCAGACCTACTTCCGGTCGCCTACCCACGCTCACTCGAACACGATGAGGAACTCCACCAAAGATGGAGAATCCCGGCCTCGGCAACATCAGGGTCTGCCTACTTCTCGATTCATGACATGCAAAGCAAAGGACGCCTCCCTCCTGCGGCCAAAAAGAAGGCGCCCTTTCAGTCGGCGTGCGAGGTCAGCCGACGCGCGTGATCCGGTCGGTCGCCGGTGGCGCGATGCCGGGCTTCGCGCTGAGGTACTCGTTGAGCGCGTCGAGGTCGATCGGGCCGCCGGTCAGCTCGGTGCCGCCGGTCAACGCGCTGAACCCGTCCCCGCCGGCGGCGAGGAAGTTGTTCACGCTGACCCGGTAGGTCGCGTCCGGCTGCACCGCTTGGCCGTCGATCGTGATGCCGGAGATCTTCGATCCGATCGGCGCGGACTCCGACCAGGCGTAGTGCAGAGCCGAGGACGGCTGGAGCACCCGCACCTGGACGCTGCCGTCCGGCTTCGGCAGCCACTGCTGCTCCAGCACGGCCTTGAGCTGCGCACCGCTGAGGGTGATCGTCTGCATGATGTTGGCGAACGGCTGCACGGTGTAGGCCTCGCCGTAGGTCACCACACCGTTGCCCTCCCCGGCCGACGAGGACGCGTACGTCAGGTCGGCGCGGACGCCACCCGGGTTCATCAGGGCGATCTGGGCACCGGCGGACCTGGTGGCCGCCAGTTGCGCATCCGCGATCAGGTTGCCCAGCGGCGATTCACCGGAGGGCGCGGTGGTCTTCACGATGTCCGCGCCGATGGTGCCTACCTGCCGGTTCGCGATCGGCTTCGACTTCTCCACGGCCTGGTCGACCAACGCCTGCACTTTGGGGTCGGCCAGGACGTCCCGGGTCACGACGTTGTTCTGCGCCTTGATGGTGGACCGAACGATGTCCTTGGTGCGCCGGTCCACCTGAACGTCCAGAGTGGAAATGATCCGGCCGAACGACGAGCCCTGGATCATCGGCCGGGGCTGGCCGGCCGGGTCGGTGACACTGCACACGTACTGCTGGTGGCTGTGCGCGGTGAACAGCGCGTCCACCTTGGGCGAGATTTGCTCGGCGATCCGCTGGGCAGGGCCGGGGGTCGTACGGCAGTCGTCCGGTCCGCCGCCTTCGGTGTTGTCGCCCTGGTGCAGCGACACCACGATGGCCTTGACGCCCTGACGGTCCAGTTCGTCGGCGTAGCGGTTGATCGCGTCGATCTCCGGGCCGACCTTCAGCCCCTTGATCCCGTCCGGGGACACCAGCGTGGGCAGTTCCTCAAGGGTCGCGCCGATGACGCCGACGGGAATGCCATTCATGTTGTTGATGGTGTAGGGCTTGAAAGCTGGCTGACCGGTCTGCTCGGCGGTCAGGTTCGCCGAGAGGAAAGGGAAGTTCGTTCCGTTGTACTTCGGCTGGAACTGGCACCCGTCGACGGGGTGGCAGCCGCCGTTTTGGATGCGCTTGAGCTCGTTGTAGCCCTCATCAAGCTCGTGGTTGCCCACTACGGAAGCCGTGATGCCCATCGTGTTCAGCACGTCGATGGTCGGCTCGTCGTGGAACAGCGCCGAAGACAGCGGCGATGCGCCGATGTTGTCGCCGGTGCTGAGCACCATCGAGTTCTTCACCTGGCCGCGGAGGTTCTTCAGGTGGGCGGCGAGGTAGGCGGCGCCACCAGCGTCGACGGTGTTGCCGTCGGCCAGCGTGACCCTCCCGGACGCCCCGGTCGGCGGCTCCAGGTTGCCGTGCAGGTCGTTGAAGCTGAGCAGCCGGATGTCGGTGACGGCGGGGGCGGCGGGGGCCGCGGTGGCAGGCACCGCGCCGAGACCGACGCCGACGACGGCGCAAACTGCGGCAGCCGAAACGGCAACTCGCCGCAACGACCGGGAATGACGAATCATCAGGTTCCTCCAAACGCGCACGCCCGCTTCGAAAGCGGAAAAAGCGCTCGGCGTTGGAGCTTGCCCAATGTGGTCTATCCGGACCAGAAGTCTTCGCGAACCGTAACTGAACGGGGAACTACATTTGGCTCCACCCGGCCCGATCGGATCATGGGTGAAGGGCACCTTTGACGGGTCTGAACTGCTCCCCGGCCAAAGGTGCCCTTCACTCAACTAAGACCCACTTTGTGGGTCAGTTCACCAGGGTTTCGGCGATCTCGTAGGTGTTGAGCGCCGCGCCCTTTCGGAGGTTGTCACCGCAGACGAAGAAGTCCAGCGTGTTCGGGAAGTCCAGCGCCTGCCGGACCCGGCCCACGTAGGTCGGGTCGCCGCCGACCACACCCGCCGGGGTCGGAAACACGCCCTTGTCGTGATCGTCTTGAAGCACGATCGTCGGCTGCGCCTCGAACACGCGGTGCGCCTGCTCGATGGTCACCTCGCGCTCGAAGGTGGCGTGCACCGCCAGCGAGTGCGTGGTCACCACCGGCACCCGCACGCAGGTCGCGGACACCTTCAGGTCCGGGATGCCGAGGATCTTGCGGGACTCGTTGCGGACCTTCAGCTCCTCCGAGGTCCAGCCGTCGTCCTTGCGCGAACCGGCCCACGGCACCACGTTGAGCGCCAGCGGCGCCTTGAACGGCGTCTCCTCCGGCAGCCCGGCCGCGGCCAGCGCCTCGGCGACGTCGCCGGCCCGCGAGCCGACTCCCTTGCCCGCCACAGCCGCGATCTCCGCATACAGCCGGTCGATGCCTTCCTGCCCGGCGCCCGAAGCCGCCTGGTAGGACGAGACCACCAGCTCGCGAAGGCCGAACTCGCGGTGCAGCGCGCCGAGCGCGGCCATCATCGACAGCGTCGTGCAGTTGGGGTTCGCGATGATCCCCTTTGGACGCTCGTGCACCTTCGCCGGGTTGACCTCCGGCACCACCAGCGGCACCTCGGGGTCCATCCGGAACGCGCCGGAGTTGTCCACCGCGATCGCGCCGCGCTCGGCGGCCACCGGCGCCCACTGCGCGGAGACCTCGTCCGGCACGTCGAACAGCGCGATGTCCACGCCGTCGAACGCCTCCGGCGCGAGCTCGACGACGGTGAGCTCCTCGCCGCGCACGGTGATCTTCTTGCCCGCGGACCGGGCCGAGGCGATCAACCGGATCTCGCCCCACGGCACCGACTCGCGGCGGTTGATGATGTCGATCATGACGGTGCCGACCGCGCCGGTCGCACCCACTATTGCCAGCGTCGGTGTCTTGTTCTCGTGGACCATCAGCGGCCACTCCCCGCGTAAACCACGGCTTCCTCATCGCCACCGAGCTCGAACGCGTTGTGCAGGGCGCTCACCGCGTCGTCGAGCTGGGTGTCGCGGATCAGAACCGAAATCCGGATCTCCGAGGTGTTGATGATGTCGATGTTCACCCCGGCGTTGGACAGCGCCTCGCAGAACGTCGCGGTGACGCCCGGGTGCGACCGCATCCCGGCACCGACCAGCGAGACCTTGCCCACCTGGTCGTCATAGACGACCTGCTCGAAGCCGACCTCGTCCTTGATCTTCTCCAGCTCGGCGACCGCCACCGCGCCGTTGCTGCGCGCCACCGTGAAGGTGATGTCGGTCAGGCCGGAAGCGGTGCTGGAGACGTTCTGCAACACCATGTCGATGTCGATCTCGGCGTCGGCGACCACGCGGAAGATCCGCCCCGCGACACCGGGGTTGTCGGGCACACCGCGCACGGTGACCTTCGCCTCCGACCGGTCGTGCGAGACGCCGGTGATCATCGCCTGTTCCACGGAAAGGTCCTCCACTGAGCCGGACACGGTCGTTCCGGGCTTGGGTGAGTAGGAAGAGCGGACGTGCAGCGGCACGCTGTAGCGGCGGGCGTACTCGACGGCGCGCAGGTGCAGCACCTTCGCTCCGGTGGCCGCCATTTCGAGCATCTCCTCGTAGGTGATGCGCTCCAGGTGCTTGGCGTTGGGCACGATGCGCGGATCGGCCGTGTACACGCCGTCGACGTCGGTGTAGATCTCGCAGACGTCGGCGTTCATCGCGGCAGCCACCGCGACCGCCGTGGTGTCCGAGCCGCCGCGGCCGAGCGTCGTGATGTCCTTGGTGTCCTGGGAGACACCCTGGAAGCCGGCGACCAGGACGACCTGGCCCTGCTCCAGCGCCTCCTGCACCCGGCCCGGGCTGACGTCGATGATCCGCGCGTTCTGGTGCGCCGAGGTCGTGATCACACCGGCCTGCGAACCGGAGAACGAGCGGGCCTCCGCGCCGAGCGACTCGATAGCCATCGCGACCAGCGCGTTGGAGATCCGCTCCCCGGCGGTCAGCAGCATGTCGAGTTCCCGCTCCGGCGGAGCCGGGTTGACCTGTTTGGCGAGGTCGAGCAGCTCGTCTGTGGTGTCGCCCATCGCAGAGCACACGACGACGACATCGTTGCCCGCCTTGCGGGTCTCAACGATGCGTTCGGCGACCCGTTTGATGCGATCAGCACTTTCGAGTGAGGAACCGCCGTACTTCTGGACGACGAGCGCCACGTGAAACAAACCTCCTCGACCGTGCGGTCGTCCCGGGCGCGGGTTGTCCCCGCACTGACACCGAGTGGACGAAGGAACCCCGGCGCACCGCGTGGCGCCGCCGGAGGGCTCCGCGACCGGGTAGGTGGCAGCGTCGGCCCACCGGGCCGAAACGGCCTCCTACCAGGTCGCTCCGCTGCCGGACTAGCCTACCGAACCGACACCGCCCGACCCCAACCCCGGAACGCGCCACTACCCTGTTGGACGCGATTGTCGACAAGAGCGGAGGGCCGGGTTGTCCACCACTCCTGGAGCGATCGATCCGCCCCTGGGGGACATCGGAAACACCGCGGCTACGCAGCGGAAACAGCCGGAACCGGGGTTGCTGGACCGGCTGCGCGGGAGATCGTCCCGAGGGCACCGGTTGATCACCGCTTTGGGCCCAGCTGTGGTTTACCTCGCAATCCGGTTGGTCGGATTGCTGGTGCTGGCGTGGTTGTCGGCCGCCAACGACGAGGCCCTGGTCGACAACCTGCGGGCTTGGGACGGTCAGTGGTACCTGGAGATCGCCACGCACGGCTACGGCGGCGTGGACAGGAACATGGTGGACGGGTTCGGGCATCGCTACCCCGAGACGCCGTTGGCGTTCTTCCCCGGCTACCCGCTGGTGATCATGGTCCTGTCGTGGATCCCGGGGGTCAGCGTCACAGTCGCGGCGGTCACGGCGAGCCTGGGCTGCGGTGTCACCGCCGCGTACGGGCTCGCTCGGTTGGGGCGTCGGATCGGCGGCTCGGACGGGGTCGGGTTGCTGCTGGTCGTGCTGTTCGCGGCGGCTCCGATGTCCGTGGTGCTGTCGATGGCGTATTCCGAGGCGCTGTTTTGCGCGTTGGCGATCTGGGCGCTGATCGGGGTCGTCGAGCGGAACTGGCTGATGGCGGGTCTGTGCTGCGCTGGCGCCGGGCTCGTGCGGCCGACGGCTGCCGCGCTGATCGCGGTCGTCGGGCTGGCGGCGCTGGTCGCCATCGTGCGCCGCCGGGACACCTGGCGCCCGTGGTTGGCGATCGTGCTCGCACCGTCCGGGATACTGCTCTACATCGGCTGGGTCGGTCTTCAGACGAGCAACCTCACCGGGTACTTCGAGCTCCAGCAGCGGGGTTGGTCGTCGGCGTTCGACGGCGGCAAGGCCACCTTGACGTTCGTGATCAAGACCCTGACCGAGAACCGGTCCGTGCTGGAGACGTTCACGGTGTGGATCGTGCTGGCCGCGCTGGTGCTGCTGGTGCTGTGCGTGCGGCAGCGGATGCCGTTGCCGCTGGTGGCGTTCGCCGCCGCGGTGGTGGTGCTGGACCTGGGCTCCGACGGGTTGATGTACTCGAAGGTCCGTCTGATGTTGCCCGCGTTCCCGCTGCTCATTCCGGTTGCGATCGGGTTGTCGCGACGGCGGACGACGACGGCGGTGACCACTGCGGTGCTGCTGGTGTTCTTCGGTTCGTGGTTCGGCGCCTACTCGCTGACGGCGTGGCAGTACGCGATCTGATGGACAATCGGCGCCTGCGGTCGCCAGACTCGCCAGCAAGCAACCCAGGAGGTGCTCGTGACCGCCGAGGAGTACGCAGTCGAAGTTCCGGCGAGCAAGCCCGCGGAGACTTCTGTGCCGCTGCACCCGCTGCTGGCCCAGCGGTGGAGCCCGCGCGCGTTGGACCCGGATGCGACGGTGAGCGACCGGCAGTTCACCGCGTTGTTCGAGGCGGCCCGGTGGGCTCCTTCGTGGGGCAACACCCAGCCCGCGCAGTACATCGCCGCGCGCCGGGGCGAGGCGACCTTCGAGCGGATCCACGGCACGTTGTCGCGCGGTAACAAGGGCTGGACCAGCAATGCCGCGGCGCTGGCGATCGGCGTTGCGCGCGTGGTCGACGAGGACGGCGACCCGATGCCCTACGGCGAGTACGGTCTGGCGCTGGCGACCGAGAACCTGGTGCTGCAGGCCGTCGCGGAGGGCCTGCACGCGCACCAGATGGCGGGCTTCGACCGGGACGCCGCGCGGGCGGAGTTCGGGATTCCGGCCGAGTTCGAGCCGATCGTCGCTGTCGCGGTCGGCAGCCTGGGCACGCTGGAGGGCATGCCGGAGCGGCTGCAGGAGAAGGAGTTGCGGCCGAGGATCCGAAAACCGCTGTCCGAGCTGGTCTTCACCGAGACCTGGGGCGAACCGGTGTTCTGACGACCACCCTCCCGAACGTGGGAAGCACGTCCTGGTGGGCTCGGCTCGACAACCATGCCCTGGAGGCGGCGATCGCACTCGCCATGCTGCTGGTCGGCCTGTTCGGGGCTCTCTTCCCGGTCCTCGGCGTGACCGGCCCGCTGCCGCCGACCGACACGCGCGAAGTGCAGCTCAACGCGCCCGCGACCCTGCCCGGCACCGCGCCCGCCAGCCCCGTGGCGCTTCGCGGCACCCACGACGCAGTGCTGATCTTCACCGCTCCCAGCTTCGCGGACGGGCTGCTGCTGGCCCTCCCGACGCTCGTCGGCAACCTGCTGCTGATGGCGGCCCTGTCGATCCTGCTTCGAGTCGCCCGCACCTTCCGCGACGGCGTTGAACCGGCTGGAACGACTCGGATCGCTGCGCAGCAGTTGGGAAACCGTGGGCGAGCGGCGGCGGCGCTGCTACGAGCTCAGGGATGGCTGACCAAGCTGACGTGTCCGCCTGGCAGAAACTCCGGGGTTATTTTTTAGAAACGGACCAACCGAAACGCTGGCACCGGGCCCCGGTCCGACTCAACCCGCACAGCGCCCTCGGCCACGTCCCACCCACCCAGGGTAAAGGCAAGATCACTGCGTGTTGTGCCCAGCAACTTGGAGCGACAGGACGGGAAGTGTTCGTGTGCGGCCTCTGAAGCATTGATATCGCGGTATTCCGTAATGTTGCCAGTATATGGGCGCCGGTGCCGGTACAGATTTGCTGTAACTGGTCACACCGCAGCGGCGTGATTACGGATGTGCGGGTAGCCAGGGTACGACGCTGTCGTGTAGGTCTTCGGCAGTGACTATGGAGGTGTTCTGGCTGGTGATAATCCAGGCGCACTCTTTGCTGACGAGTTCTCCGAAAAAGGTTATTTCTTCTCGTTTGACGCAGGCTACGGAACGCGCGCGCGGGAAATCGATTCCGTCGGCGCCGGTAATCCAGGTAGTCCAGCGGCGTATCCGGCCGTGGGTGTCATCGACGACGACATGATGCGGGGTTTTCCGCAAGAGCGGAAGAACGCGGACGAATATCTTTTCCTTAAGCGCCGCTTGATTTCCCTTTACTGTCATGACGTAGTCGAATCCGCGTTCGCCGGCAATGTATTCGGCGGTCTCTCGCTGGGTGTGCGCGGCGTCCATGGTGACCACCACACGGTCGTCCACACCGCGGGAGACACCGTCGAGCAGGGTCTTGACCTGGGTGATCTCGTTGGTTCCCGGGGGAACGGCCACTTGGCGACTGTGGCACCATCGCAGTTGATCATCGCGGAGAACAGCGTGAACGACTCGTGATCCCCGATCCACGAACCGCGCAGCACTTTGCCGTCGATAGCCAGTCGCAACGTGCCGCCCGGGATAGGCCGGGCATGACGCAGCAGCCACGGCCCGATCAGTCCTTCCAGCTTCGCTACATCGACATCTTCCAGCGCGCGCCGGATCGTGGACGTATCCGGGACACGGAAAAAGCCGCGGAACCAGCATCATCGTCCCCGCAGCAACGACGCCGGCAGATCGGCGACCTGGTCGGCGATCTGCCGGAAATCCGACGCGCCCGCCAGCACTGCGATCAACGACGCCGCGAGAAGGAACGCCACACGCGGCCCTTCCGCTTACGGCGATCCGGCACCTTGCCAAGCAACTTAATCAGTTCCGCCAGATCGGCATCGTCACCGCCGGCGCTACCCGGAAACGGCGCCCATGACGAGCCATGAGAAATGACAACAGATGGCCTGGAGCTTGGTTATACGCAATCTCCATGATCCCAGAAGGATGCCATCCTCCATTTCCCAGCCCAGCACGCCAAACCGGCCGGCAACCCTACGCGCGGAATTGATCACTCAGTGCAATCTTGCCTTAGCCCTGCCCACCCACCACAGCCTCGAAAACCTTGATCCACAGATCTTGACTATTCCTCCGGCGTGTAGCGCAAAGTACACTGTCGACTGACGGAACCGCCTGCGAGGGCGTGGACCTTTGCGGTCAGCGAACCATGTGATCTCCTTGACAAGGATTTGCCATGCGCGTGGATTCCTTATGTGCCCTGCCAGCTGGACCGATCTCACCGGATGTCATCAAGAAAGTTGGCGAGTGGACGCTCGAACGTCTACCAGAAGCCACGAAACGGGCGTTGGATGACGACTCCGTGTCCTCCGCGTTCCTCGCCGAGATCGATTCGGCAGTGCTCGCCGACCTCCCGGACGTGGTGGACCTCAACCAGGTGGACGCTCGACGCCTCCTGGTTGATCTAGGTTTCTGCGGTAGCGCTGTCGCCAGGGTCGCGACGGAAAGCGGTCACGACGTCGCCCACCTGCTCGGCAGGCTTGGTGTAGGTGCGCACCGACGCACTTTTCGTGACTACTACGCGGATCTCGCGACGCGATCGGGCGCGGGTCACCCACCACGACAGACGTTCGTGTCCACGATCACCTGGAACGCACCAACGGTCGAAGTCCGGGTGGACGATACTGTCGCCGCGACCTTGCCAAGCGTGTTCGACGATCAGCGGACGAGGACATGGACCGGAACCTCGGATGAGGCAAGCCTGTGGTTGCTGTTCAAGAAGTCCGCCGTTCTCGGTGCGGTCGCCAACGAAGCACTCGCGCCCGTGGTCTTCGGCGACCTCCCGGCCGACTCCCCTGACGCGCCGGGCAGGCTCGCTGTGGCTACGGCGGTCATGGAGGAGATGCAGGATCAGATGCGGATCTTCAGCATCGCCGGCAACCGCCCCGGGGGCATGTCCGCGGACGTCTTCATATATGGAATCCGCCAGTTCGGAGTCCCCTGGGATGACGGTGCAGAGGCACCGAGCGGTCCCCACGAGGCAGAGTGGATCAAGCGGGACATAATGCTCGGGCTCAGGAACCCGAACTACCTCGCTGACGTTCGCCGCAGGTATCCGATGTTGCTGGAGCCGGACGTCCACGCCATCGAGAAGGCGATCGGACAACCGTCGCTGGCGGAAAAGTTACGCGAGGCATGGCGATCTGCCCTGCGCAACGAGGCTGACACGGCAACCAAGGCGAGGCTGGCCGCCACCACCATGGCCGCCCGGTCGGTGTGGCGCGCGACCGGCCGGTGCTCGTCCGCGCACCTCGGCTTGGCGCGGAAGTTCCTGTTCAGCCACCTCCGCAAGCAGGCACGCACGTCCACGCCCCCGACCGCGGTGTCCAACGATTCGGGCATCACCGGGATGACCGAGCAGGACGTCGTACGCCTGGCCGAGGAGCGTCTGCGCGGCGTGTTCGACGACATCGTCCGGCACGTCGACCCGAAAAGCTTGGTGGCGGCCGAAGCCGAACTCGGTCGGCGTCCGCGTCCCGCCTGTAGCCTGGTCGTTCACGGCATCGATGCTGGCCGAGTCCGAGATCTCCCAAACCCTCGATGCGGCGATCGGATGTCCGAGTCCGACCAGTTCGTCCTGGATCCTTCTTTGCCCTCACCGCGGGTTTAGGTGGCCGTCCGGTGTGGCGTCGGAGTGCGCTGTAATCCCACTTCCTTGCGATGAATCTGCGGTCCCAGGCGAGGATCGTTGCGGGTTGGACGAGGAAGATGTCGCGCCGGCGGCGAGGGAGTAGCGAGGACAGGGCTGCGAACCAGAAACGGCGAAAGTCCTCGCGGGCCCTAAGCAACAGGGACGGAACTTTGGGGGTGGCCGATCGGTGCGTGGGGAGGGGAACGCACCGACCGGCCCGCGGGGACCCGGCGCCGGAGATCGGGGGCACGTCGGCTTCCGGGCCCGAGGTTTCGGTTGGGTTAGAGGCGGTGGAGGGCTTCGAGGATTCGGCGTTGGACCTCCGGCGACGGCTGGACAGGAGCGTCCTGTGTGGAGGCTCGCAGCGGATCGTGGGTATCGGCCGGTTCGCGAAGACGATGCCTGCCGCCTCGTTCCCGTTGTTGTCGCTCGGCTTCGACGTGGGCTTTCAGCTGCCAGACCGTGAGGGCACCTTCGCTACCTCCGGCGTGCTGGGGGCGGTCGGACTTCCAGCACACCGCGATGACGAAGAAGGCAGCAGCGGCGGCTATTGCGACGATGACTGGGAGCATGGTGATCATTCGGATGACCTTTCGGTGATGATCGCGGTCGGAGATGTTTCTTTTAGCAGCAAAGAGATTTCGTCGAGTGCGGTGGCTGCGGCCGCGAAGTCGTCGGCATCGCGACGACCCGCGCCGACCTGGAAGGCGAGATCGTCGAGCAGCCACTGGGTTCACCGCAACAGGACAGCGAGACCTGCGTCTTCAGCGCCCATTGCGTGGCCGCTTCGGCTGGGACGTGTTGAGGCGAAGGGAACTTTCGCCTCGTTCTACGGCGCGAAAGTTCCCTTCGCCCGGAACCACCGACGCCTGACTTGCTGCGATGCGATGTGCTTCCGCGTTGCAGTCGCGGCAGGTCGACCACAGCCAGCCCAGCTGCGAGTTGTCGGCCGACAGCTGCTTCCGGCACAACGTCAACACCGCCATGCCCGTCGGATAACCGCCGCCCGGCCGGGAATCCAGGCTCGCGTGCCGCTCACCTTCCGCGGGAACCCAGTGAAACGGATGCATCGACAGGCCCGCCTTCCAAATTGTCTCCAATGATTCCGGAATCAATGGAATCATCAAAATTGGACGGCTTCCATTCCCACATCGAGTGATGTTGAAGTGCAAAAATGAAGAGTAATCTACGTTGCATGGCTGGAAACACTCGAACTCCCAAGGCTCGCACTCTTGGCTCGGCGCTTCGCGCTGCCCGAGAGGAACGCAACCTGGGCTTGCGGCAACTTGCGAAGCAGATCGAGTGCCCGCCCGGCACGCTCTCCCGATGGGAGACCGGCGACAGGTATCCGAAATCCGCTGATATCGCCAGAATCCTGACGACACTAGGCGTGACTGGCGAGAAGTACGACGAAATCCTCGACCTGGCCAAGGAAACGAACGGTTCGCACTGGCTCGCGGTCAGCCTTCCCGAGCAGCGCCAGCAGCTCAGCGGATTGCTCGAGTTCGAGCGCACGGCAACGACGATCACGCACGCTGCGCCGCTACTGATCCCTGGTCTCCTGCAAAGCACGGCCTACGTTCGGGCAATCATGACCTCTGGCGGAGTACCACCAGAAGAGGTCGAAACGCGGATCGCAGTACGAGTCGGTAGGCGAGAGTTGATCATGCGCAAGGAACAGCCTGTTCACCTCAGAGCTGCAATCGGCGAAGCAGCTCTTCGTCAGGTCATTGGTGGGCCGGAAGTCATGACGTGGCAGCTGGATCACCTGCTCCAGCTCTGCGAGCTGGACAACGTCGACGTCCACGTCGTGCCGTTCACACGCGGTTGGCACCCGGCGCTGGAAGGGCTGTTCGTCCTGATCGAATCCGACCAGGCACCGCCTGTGGTGCACCTGGAAGCGCGCAATACGGGCCTGTTCCTACACGAACCTGGTGATATCGAAATCTATCGCGACGCAGCCGAGACGGTGTTCAAAGCAGCACTTGATCCGGCAAAGTCAAAGCGATGCATCAGCAGAATCCGCAAAGACATGGAGATCATGCAATGACCTCAGTGAGCGGCTGGCGGAAGTCCAGCTACAGCCAGGGCACGGACTCCTGCGTTGAAGTCGGACGCGTCGACAGCTGGCGGAAGCCCAGCCACAGCCAGAACTCAGGTGACTGCGTCGAAGTTGGGCGGTTAGCCGCCGGGGCCGCTGTCCGCGACAGCAAGGACCCCGGTGGCGGGTACTTCGTCACGACGCCGATGCAGTGGGGCAACTTCGTCGCTGCCTTAAAGGCTGGGTGGTTCAAGCGCTGAGGTGCTAGGGTCTGTTTCAGAAGTTGATCTCGGTTTGAGATGATCTTCGTGTGGGTCGAGGTGATCTGACGAACGAGCAGTGGGCGAAGATGGAACCGTT
>NZ_JBSFLZ010000085.1:0-32413 GCF_053599315.1 Saccharopolyspora sp. NPDC000995 | reverse complement strand
TGATGTTCGCGTTCGATCGCAGCGTGACGGCCATACCCAGCACTATACAGCGCCGAGCTATCTAACGTTGGCAGGATTACCGCTGGGCACGTCAGGATCGCACTTGACGTGCTAACCCCACGGATAAATCCGGGAGTCTGCGCACTACGTCTACCTGATCAAGGAGTGGGTCCCCGAAGCTGCACGTCTCGGGTGGTCAGCCTTCTCTATCCGGGCCGGGCGAGCGTGCCCGGAGTAGCGCGTTCGGCCGGCGGCCGGCAGGCACTGGCCGGGACTGGTCGTGCCGGGTGGATGCGCCAACTGTCCGACGAAAGTTGGCCGAGGTGGCAGGAGCGCTCACCCAGGGGCCGGCGGCGAACGGGTTCGGCACCGACATGTGACCTCTGGCGCCCGGGAGATCGTTAGTGGCGATGGTCTTTTGGCGTGTGGCCGAAGTGCTGGCGGAATGCCTTGGTGAAGGTATGGGCCGAGTTGAAGCCGGATTCGTAGGCGATTTGGGTGATGGTCTTGTGAACGTTGGCGGGGTTCTCGAGTTGTTGTTGCGCGCAGTGGAGTCGTTCTCGGCGAATGAGTTCGCTCGGGGTAGTTCCGACTTCGCGGAGAACGACTTGGATTTGTCGTTGCGACCAGCCGAGTGCGTGTGCGATGGATTCCGTGTTGAGTCCAGGGTCCCGTGCGTTGCCGCGAATGTGTTGGCGTATTTGGGTTTCGACCTCACGCGCGTGACTCGTCGGCGGTTGGGTATCGCCGAGGACGAGCAGGCAAACCAGGTCGGTGAGGTGTTGGCTTGCTCGGTCGAATTGGGTTGCAGTGAGGGTGTCGCGTTCGGCTTCGAGAGTGACGAGGCTGGTGTAAATGAGTCGCCCGAGACCGTGGGCGAGGTTCATTTCGGCGTTAAGGAGTGCGCCGCTGCCGAGACGGTGGTCGAGCTCGCGACGGGGCATGGTGAGGACCATGCCCCTCTGACGGGATCCGACGCAGAGATCGAACGGAGTGTTCATGGTGAACAGCGCGCCGGCGCCGGCGCCGAGAATACGCTGGTTGTCGGCGTAGCGTAACGCGAGCGAGCCGCGGGTGGTGATAACGAGTCTGCATCGCTCGTCAGGGTCGGTTTGAATATGGCGCTTGGTGCGCTGGACCCATTGCGGGGTGGAGACGCCCCAGGTCACGAGCTGGTAGGACTGGGTGCGTTGGCGGATTGCGCGGCCCTGGAAGTCGTCCGGCCGGAGGACTCGGCAGTTGAGGGTGCAATGGAAAGAGCTGATTCGCTCGCACCAGTATTCAATCCGGTCGGCGCGTGGCATGTCCGCTCTGGTGGTATCCACGGCGGTGGTGTCCACATGGTAAGTCGGTGGCATCGCGGCCTCGGGGTGTATCGGGGACGGATATCGGGGAGTCTAGGCCGTGTGGCATGGCATGACTAGACCGTTTAGTGGCGGCGACTCGCTCATAAGTTGGCGCGGGTCGGCGCCGCAATCGGCCGAATGGCCGCAATTGCGGGATGTCGGCTTAGGACACGGTCGGAGGACGAAGCCACCCGACGGAAAACCGGCCCGCGATGACGCAGGCGGCGCAGCCTGAGGAGGTGGACCCTCGGCCCGGGTGCAAGTCAGGCCGCGGTCCGGCGTGAGGACCGATCGGCCAAGCCCCGAATCACCGCATGACGGTGCGCCACTTGTACATTCGCCGCACGCGGTGAGCGCGTCTTTGCTGGACCGGGAGACGCCGAGTCGTGCGGCGATCCGGGCGGCCCGCCAACCGGCGACGAACCGTTCTACCATCAGCGAACGGGCATGAATGGCCAGTCAGGCGTCACCCAGCGCCATAGGACTCCTCCAGGAGCCTGTTGCATTTTAGGCGAAAACCCGCTGAACCAAAGTACCAAATCAGTCTCGATCTCCGGCGTTGGTCCGCGAGTGACCATCTCATCCGTGATCATTCGATCACCGTCCGTGGTGGTGTAATTTGGCAACAGGCTCCCAGCCGCAGCGTCGGTGCGTGAGTCAGAACACCCCCCCGCCCGGGAGGCCTTTCGCGATAAAGTAAACCGCCAAGCAGCCCTGAGAGCGCAGTCGTGCGCGTGCGGGCGGTTGTCGTGCGTTTCAAGGCGCAGCAACGACCCACACGCCCTCTTACAGTCGCCTTACCCTCACCACCAGGGACTCACGGAGAGGTAGGAATGGCAACGGACGCCTTGCTGTATCGATTAACGAGCGAGAAAGAACCGGATCCGCTCCGGCCGTATAACGAGCTACGGGAAACCGCGGGCGGGCGGGACAATCAGACTTTTAGCTCGGAGCATTTCTGGCATGGCGCGCCGAGTCAACACGATCTTGTTGATTCCGAGCATCGCCGGTCCGTTCGGAGGAGCTCGCAGCAGTTCATGCTCCACGACCCACCCGCGCATACGCGGATGCTCAGGGCGATGCAACCGGTGTTCACCGGGCGAGATTTCCGCTTCTGGTCACAGGCGCTTGCCGCGGCCCGCGATGCGGAGGGCAACCCGCTGCCGGACGGCGAGTTGCTCGGTTCGCTGGCCCCGTTTTTGACCGCGGGCAATGACACGACGGTAAACCTGCTCGGCAACGGGATGACGACGTTCCTGCTCGACCATCCGGAAGCGCTGCGCGCCGTGCTCGACGATCCTGGGAAGATCCCGGCTGGCCTACCTGCCGGAAAGACTGACCAAGCTTCCTGGTAGCGAGAGACACTCTGGCATTTCCAGAACGAGCATGACTGTGCAGGAAAAAACAATGGAAAAAATCCGCGTGGTCATTCACTCGCCGGATCACTTGACGCACTTGGGACTGACCAACTGCCTGTACGGAGACAAGCACATCGTCGAGACCAGGGGCGACAAAGCCGATGTTGCCGTGATCGTCATCGAAAACGCCGACATATCCACCATGAAAGAGCTGCAGCTGGTCAGGCCCGACGCCGCCACCCCCCTGCTCCTCGTCGTGGGCGGCCGGTGGCACGCCGACATCTCCGCTGCGGTAGAACAGGGTGTCCGCGGAGTCATGTGGCGCCGACATTTCTCCGCTAAGTCGTTCATCCAGGCCGTTCGTGCCGTCAGCAGCGGTGACGGGTACTTCCCCACCTCGTTGCAGGGCGCGCTCATCAAGCAAGTCGTGCACACCTACCGCGAAGTACTCGCACCGCAAGACTTGACCCCTTCTGGGTTCACCCACCGCGAAATAGATGTACTCCTCCTCGTCTCCGAAGGATTAGATCTCCAAAAAATAGCCGAGAAACTGCACTACTCAGAGCGCACTGTCAAGAACATCCTCTACCAGTTCATGAAGCGGCTCAAACTCCGCAACCGCGCTCACGCCGTCGCCTACGCAATCCGCTCAGGTCTCATCTAGCCGGGTACCACAGCCAGCCGCCCGGAAAGCGGAGCATCCGGGCGCATGTTTGTCGTGGAGCCCTGAGAGACCCAACTCGTGCGACCTTCTGCCCCGCTCATCCGTTCACGCAGCCTCCTACTCGACAATCCAGCCGTGCTTCGCCGCCAGTGCAACGAAATCCTCGCGAACCAGCTGAATCTGCTCAGCGGTCAGCCCCGGAAGTCGCTGGAGAAGTCGTTCAGTCACCTCGCTGCGCAGCTCATCCTCTGTGAGGACGTCGCACATTTCCTCCGCCTCCGTCGATGTCACGGTCGGCGAGCCGGCAGCCCCGGCGGCAAGCTTTGACTCATTGTGACCATTGACTTCCACGACATGGAGGTTGTACGCCTTTAATCCCCGTTGGCCCTCCACAACTTCGAACGTCACCCTGGTACCGATTGCGAGCGAACTCCAGCCACGCCCGAGCGAGTCTACGTGGAAGAACACATCTTCCTGAGACCCGCCGTCCTGAGCGATGAACCCGAACCCGCGCTCTTCGTCGAACCGAACAATGCGACCAGTCAACACTGGAAACCCTCAACCTCCCAAACACCGTTGCACTAAAATCTGCCAAAGACACGTCCACAACTCGACAACCGGCGCAGAAGCCTGCCCGAACAACTTCGAAACGATGCCCAGATTTCCCTTTCATCGCCCAGCCGGATCAGGTCTGCCTGATCGAGGGCGGATCCAGTCTTGACCTGAAACGCCGGGCACAGTGCGTGGCGGAAAGCAACGATGACGGCCGAAACACTGCGCGCTAACACTGCGCGCTCGCGGCGGCCAGCAGCGCGACCGATGAGTTGGAGCAGCAGCGTTGACCGAGCGACTCCGGACTCAGGTCAACGCGACATCGCATTCTGCACGCCCAAAATTCGTGAGCGAACTTGGCTCTCATCGATGGTTTCACCTGGTGAGGCAATCTAGGTGAACTCGCAGCCACCACGAGTGTCGGGCAAAGGGACCCACTACCAGCGTAGGCGACCACACGTTGCCGAGAACCAGAAGCGGGCAGGTGGCTGACCTTGCAAGCGATTCAAAATGCCGGTGGCCGCCGTCGTACAACCTTCGGCGACCTGCTTCCAGTTCTCCTCCACGCCGATCCCCGCGGGCGTGATGATCCCGAGGCCGGTGACCGCCACCGCGAATCCGGATATCAGGCGCTCACTCCCTTTTTCTCCAACGCATCGAGGATGTCAGCCAAGGTGGCCATTTTCTCCATCTCGGCATCGGAGACCTCAACCCCGAAATGCTGCTCGAGCAATTCACCCAGTTCCACCTGAGCCAATGAGTCGAGTCCCAGGTCGTCGAACGAGGCGTCGGGCCTCAGATTCGAGTTCTCGACATCGAACTCGCTCGTCAGCAATTCGCCGAGTCGGGTGTACAAATGGCTCATCGCGGTCTCCTTCTGAATTCAATGCGAAAAATTCACAGTGGACTGTCTACCGGAATGTTCGGCCACACCAAAACTGTGGAACCCCAGGACAATCCCGCCCCGAATGCGGTGATCAGCACCCTGTCTCCCGGGCGCAGCTCGCCGCCAGCGGCGGCGCTGGCCAGGACGAGCGGGATGGACGCCGATAGGGCGTTTCCGACTCGATCGATGTTGATCAGAACCCTCTGCGAAGCGATACCCAATCGTTGGGCGACGGAGGTGAGGATGCGGATGTTGGCCTGGTGTCCGACGAAGCGATCCACCTCCGCCACCGACCAGCCGGCACGATCGAGCACGGCAAGTGACGATTCCGTCATCCGGGAAATCGCCTGCTGATAGATCGCCCGTCCGGCCATCGACAGGTACCAGTCCTCGGTCGGCACCTCGCCGTGCCCGAGCCCGGTCGCGGACCGCTGCCGTGAGCCACCACCTTGGATGGCCAGCAGATCCGCTTGCGCGCCGTCGCTGCCCAGGTGGAACGGTCCGATCGCGCCCGGCTCCGCTGCGTTTCCGCGACGCAGGACCGCCGCCCCGGCTCCATCGCCGAAGATCGGCGCGGTGGCGCGATTCCCCGGGTCGATGAAGGTCGAGAACGCTTCGGCACCAATGAAAAGCACACTTTCTGCGATCCCGGCGCTGATGAGCCCGGCGCACGTGGCAAGGCCGTAGACGAAGCCACTGCACGCAGAGGTCAGGTCGTAAGCTGCGACAGGGCCGAGCCCAAGCCTCGACGCCACCTCCGGCGCTCCGGCCGGACAGATCCGATCTGGTGAGGTCGTCGCGACAACGACCGCATCGACCCCGGGCAACCCGGCTGCTTTCAGCGCTCGACCGCCGGCCTCCACCGCCAAGTCCACCGTCGCCACACCGTTCGCGACGGCCCGACGCTCCACAATGCCCGTGCGGCTTTCTATCCACTCCTCGGACGTGTCCAGCCTCGAGCACAAATCGTTATTCGTGACAACCGCAGGAGGCAACCACGCAGCCAACCCCGCGATAACAGCGCTGACTGCCATCCCGACCAACTCCGTTACTAAATGACTTGATGGTTCACGCAGGAGATGATGGAGCCTGTTCATGTTTTTGACGTGCGACTGAAAGAGGGTGGACGTGTGCGACTACAAATACATTCCTGAGGTTGGTTCTCGGCTCCACGCGAGCCTGAAGTTTATACATATGTGCGTGATCACCGAACCATATGGGGGCGCTTTTGGTCATCCATGTCTGCACGAAAGTACCTCCCGGCGTCAAACCTGTGAGCGCGGCGCCTCGGCAACTCTGGACCGCTGCGACCGACGACAATGTGGGTGTCTGGAACCGCACGAGACCAAACCCCAGATTGAGGACTTCGCGGACTCCTCCGAAGCCGCACGCGTTGCCGGCATAAATCCGTCAAGCGGCTGCCCGAAATGGCCGACGATGATGCCTGGACAACCCTTGCTGCCGGTGCTGCGGCTCGGCCAGTATTGCTCCGGTCAGCTCGTAGCACGCGGCCCGATTGCTCCTCCTGTCGCACGTCCCCCTCGGCAGGAGGAGACCCCGCGGGGGCCGAGCAGCAACCCCGTAACCTAGCCGGCCCTCGCGGGAGCCCCAACCGCAAACGCATCGCATGGCAGCTGCCTCGCTCGGTTACTTCTCGAGCGCATCGATGTAGGTCGGGACTTTTCCCGCACCCAAGCTGCTGGTTCGGGGCGAGGTGGCCAAACGCGCTTGCGGGCAGCCCCATCGCTTTAGTGCCTGTGGCAGCCTCTTCCGCGCGGGCACACCTGACGCGGGGCTGCACTGAGGTTACTGATCGCAGCCGTGCTTGATGCCCGAATAGGCGGCGAGCCAGCCCGTGGCGCAGTGGTCACCGCGCCGTGTGAACAGGGCGATATCAGCGTGCTCCTCGGAAGTGTCCGGCAAAGCGGGTAATACTGCTTGGCCTGTGTGCAGCATCGCGGTTGCTCGCTTCGTCCCCGCCCAGGTGGTGGCGATCGATCCGACGGGGCCTTTCGCTCTGCCCGTGCCACTTTCCAAGCAGAGGACGGCTCCGGTAGCACGCTCGCGCAGCAGCGCTACGTAATCGTCTTGTTCGAGGCGGCAGCCTTGCGGTCGGCTGGTGGATTCCCAGTCCGGCCTTGTGATTCCGCGTGCGGTGGCGGCTTCCCACAGTTTCGGGACCGCGTCTTCGGCGTGCAGCGGTGTTGCGATCTGTTCGCACATCCACAGCAATCTGCCGGCTCCTCGTGGCGGTTGGCAGCGCCGCCAGCGGATGCGCCTGCTCAGATCGGCAGCGACGATCGCACACCACGGATGGAGGGTGCGGAGATATCCTTGTGTGCCCAGCCAGTGCAGGTATCGCGGTGCTTCTTCGAGTACCGGGTACATGGTCGGGTATGGGATGCCACCGATCTGCCGAGCGCGGGCGTGAAACGCGGAAGGCGTGTTCGCGGCGGTGAGCAGCGTTGCTTTCGCCAGATCGCCGGGCGCGTAACGTCCCTGCCCGGTTCCGTCTGGGCGAACGTCGCCGTGGAGCCGTCCGTTCGACTCGAGCAGTCGCAGGACCGTGGCTTTCAGGTCTTCGCTGATCGAGGCCTGGGCGAGTTTCGGAACAATTGTGGATAACGCCCCGATGAGAACTTGCTCGGCATCTTCGGCATCGGCAGGCACCGGCTCGCCGGCGAGCGCTTCGCGGAGTTCATGCCCGACCGTAGTCGACACCATGATGCGCGCGGTGACCGTGCCGAGTTCGGTTGGTGCGAGCGCGATGTCGTCGTCGGGGGTGCAGGTGGCGCTCAGATAGCTGCCTTCCACGAGGAAGTCGACGGCATGTCGGAGTGGGGCAAGACTGTGGCTGCCCTGGTGGTGAGCGAGCGTCTGCACCCACCACTGCTCGGCCTCCCGGAGCGAGCGGATTCGTTGTTGCACCGCTTCGGCGAGGATGTGGTCGGGAAGGTTCGACTGGATCTGCGAATCCACCTTGTGGCCTCGGCTCAGCCGGGCCTGCCAGTGCGGCCGTTCGGTTTCGTTGACGATCAGGAAAGCCCAGCCTTGGTTTTCGCCGGTGCCCACGCGTCCCGCTCGACCGAACATCTGCTGCACGGTGGCGACATCGATGTTGTTCAAACCGACCTGTGTATCGCGCACGACCACCGCGCGGGCCGGCAGGTTCACCCCGGCCGCAACCGTCGAGGTCGCCACGAGCACGTCGAGGTCGCGTTGCCGGAAGCCTCGTTCGTCGTCTTGTCTGTGATCCCAACCCTTGTAATGCAAGCCGACCCGCGCCTGCCGGCATGCGGTGTGGAGCCGGTCGAGGTCGTCCGGGTGAACGCCATCGATGTGCGCTCCGCGGCTGCCTGCGATGATCAGCGCGGTTTGGCGAACACCTCGCTTGCTGCCGCAGAACACGAGCACGCTTCCGCCGTCCGAAGTGATGAGACCGGTCAGGGAACTGGCCAATCGGGTGCGGGCGGCCTCGCTCTGACTCCAGTCCGAATGCGCCGAGATGGTGGGAAGCTGCCAGGTCAACCGGCTTGGCCGCCACACCGTGCGCACCAGCTCGGCGTGCAGCCAGTCTGCGATTTGTCCCGCGTTGGATACGGTCGCCGACAAACCCACGATCCGCGTCCGCGCGTCGCCGTCTCTGACTCGGGCGAGCAGAGCTTCGAGAACCGAGCCCCGGGTTGGGTCCCCGAGCAAGTGGATCTCGTCGACGATAAGACAACCCACCTCCCCCAGCGCTTCCCGGAACGACGAGGCGCGACAGATCGCTTCGAACTTCTCAGTGGTGGCGACCCAGATGTCGGCATCGCGTACCCGTTGGATATCGACGCTATACTCACCGGAGAGCCGCTCCACCCGCAGCCCGCCCTGGCGCCACGCGTCGAGTTCCTGGTTCAGCTCGTCGGTGAGGGATCGTTGCGGCACCAACCATGCGGCTTTGCGCCCGTGCTCCTTGATCGCGCGCAGGGCCGCCATCATCCCGATCACTGTCTTTCCAGTGCCGGTAGGCGCGACGACGACTACGTTCTCCTCGCCGTGCAGAATGTGCGGCGCTGCCTCGGATTGCGCTGGGTTGAGCATCCTGTGGGGCAGGAAACCAAGCCAGTCCGATGGCACGAGTTCACTCGCAGGCTTGGACGTGACCGGCTCGGAATCGATCGGCGCGTGGATGTTCCAAAGTAGATCGAAGGTATCGCGGGCCGCCGACGCCGCCGGGCCGAACGCGCTCGGGAAAAACCTCGGTGTTGCACGAATCAAGTGGCATTCACCGGTGGTGACAGCCAACCGGCCGTTGTGCGCGAGGGTGCTGATGGTGTCCTGTTCCACGAGGTACCGCGCTGTCCGAACCGGAATACCCTCGACGAGCAACTTTTCCTGAAGTGTGGCAAATTCGGCATGTTCGGGAAGCATGACCCGGACGTCGACTCCCGGCGGATGATCCGGAATCGACGCATCCGGGTCGGTGATCTTCATCCAATGCAGCGGCGCGGAGTCGGCGGCTAAGGACATTGCCGAACATGTCCTCCCCGGCTAGCAGCGACTTCTTGATCGCCGGCCACGTTACCGCATGCCCAGTGGTGCCGAGCCATGTCTCGGTAGTCCGGATGCCAACGTGCGTCGGTGCCCGGAACCGACGGTGCGAACAGCCTGGCCGAGTGCCTTCTCGCAAACCCACGACTACCACGAGCCTTCTGGTGCATGTGATCGCGGTGTAGAGCAAGTTCCTGGTGGTCAGTGGGGTTACCCGGGATGTTCGCTGCCCGGGGGGCTAAGGATCGTCAGTGCCCGAGATGCCTGGTCAACGCCTGGAACTGTCGGTCGTTGCCGCCGGTACCGACGTTTCCCGCCGAGCCGAACGCCCCGCCGGCCACGCGCGAGTTGCGGGAGCTGGTGCGCGCCACCGCGCGAAGCTGGTCGCGCTGCGCAGTGGTTGCCAGGCCAGCGTGCTCGCTGTGCTGGCCAAGCAGGGCTTAAACATCCCGGTATCGGATCTGTTCGGGGTGCACGGCCGAGCACAACTGGCCATTGTTGCCATGGACGCCGCGTACCGAGCCCGGGTGGGCAGCCTGCGCTCTGAGATCGAGGGGCCTCGATGTCGAGAGCAACACTTCTACCGGTCCGCTGGCCGATGAGCAGGCCGCACACCCCGGCTATCGGGCGATCCGGCAGATTCCCGTGGTAGCGCCGGTGCTGGCCCGGCCGGATTCGAAGCGTGCTTCGGGCCGAGTGCTCACACCACCGGAGGAGCGTCTTTGTTCCCGCGATAACCCTCGTGCCGGAAAAACTTAACAAGGGAAACCCCGGACAGAGAATTCGAATCTTCCTCGTACTCATACCACCCAATAATATCGTCGGCCCTGATATTACGATAAAGGATTTCCCGCTCCCACGGAACCCAATAATCCTTATCCTGCGCTTTCAGGGTTTCCAGCACGGAGATCCCGGTAACCGGCGGGTCGATCACGTAGCGGTAAGGAAGCTTCTTGTGATGATAATTCGAATCCTCGGTCGTCGACACATATTGGTCGCGGGATGTCGCATAGGTGTGATCGTAGATGGTCGTTATCCTGTCGTCACCGCCGGTAAAGCCATTCTTCGTGACGTCCGCGGGAACCCGGTCCGTGGCCTTGAACACACGTTCGCGGGAAACCTCCACGATACTGCTCCGGTCGCTTTCCGCGACCCATGCCAAGTCGACTCCCGACGGCTTGGTGCTACCTGCTCCGGCGCGGATGCGTAGACTATTGCCTTGCGTGCCGAGCTTTTCCGCCAGCGTCTCGGAGAGTTCGCCGGCCCGGGCATGGTTTTCACGGCTGCGGTCGGGGTGCTGGGCGGCGACCAACGCCACCACATCCGCCAAGGGCACACGGGCATCCTGGCGAGCCAAATTATGGACATCGTGCGTGTACAACACAATGCCCCTGGCCGCCACAACATCGCTGGGTGCCGCCACCGCCTTGGCACGCTCGATCTCCGCGCGCAGATCCGACTCCGACCAATCCGCCGCCCGCACCAGGCGCTCCTGCGCGGCATCCGCCTCGAGTGTGGCCGTGGCCAGTGTCATGGGTTGGTCGCCCACGACACCCGATGGCGTCTCCCGGCTTGGCATCTCGCCGGAGGTCACCGTTTCCGCCGTTGGAACGGCGGTGGATGCGTTCGCCAATGTCCCCAGATCGCCGCGCTGCTCGGCCGTCTGCTTCGATGCCGTCCTCCGCCGCGGCTCGCCCACCGGTTTGGGGCGAGACCCGTCCGCGCGGAACCGCATCCATCTCGGGCCACGCTCGCCGTGCCCCGGAACCAACGCGATAACATCGCCGCCCAGTGTCCTTGCCAGATTCGAAACCTGGCCCCGAGATAGCACCACGCCGGAATTCGGGTCGACCTCGGATACCAGTAACACCGGCGTCGTAGGAGTATCACCAACGCTACTGCGCACCAGCACCGCCGACACACCAATGGAAGCCGCCTCGGCGGGCACGGGCACCAGCACTGTGCCCGGAGGCAAACCCGACAGTCCCGCAAACCCGGCATCCGGCGTGGGCGAGGCCTGCGATTCATCCACAGGCAGCAGCGGCTCGCCATCCGAAAGGTGCGAATCCTTATGATGCATCACGACAACGTCCGAATGTTCTGTGGACACAACATGGCCGCTCGCGCCTGCTGGCGACGACTCGACGTGCGCACCCGGGATCACCTGGTCTTCCAGCGCTTTTGATCGACCTCCCAAGAACACCGACGAGTCCAACGACTCCGGCCCATGACCATCGGGACGATGCGAAACCTCGTGTCTGACACCCGGGCCCGCAGTGGAGTCCGCGCCGAAATCGACACCACGGCGGGTCGTGTCACCCAACGGCTGCGCATGGCCGCCGAATACCGGCCCACCTTTCGGGTCCGCAAGGGAAGCAGGCGCGGTGGCCTTCGGCTGGGCAGCATCAGAAGGCAGACCGGGTGCACGAGGCGTTTCCGCCGATTGACCTTGCACGCGTGCACCGGGCTCCGCTAGCTGTGCCTGGTCACCGGACCCACTTGGAACATCCGCACCAGACACGCCATAGACGGCCTGATACGTGCCGACGATGGGGCTGTAGGCCGGATGCGGCGTCGCCGCACGATTCCGCTCGAACTGCTGCGTCGTGGTCGTATACGGCGGCGGTGGCGTACCCGGCCGGGCCTGCCCGAAACCCGCCGCGATCCACGGGGTCGTCGCATCGCCGTCATGCCGTGACACCGGCCTCATGCTCTGCCCGATGCTTTCCGGCTCCCCCAGCACGGATTCTTCGCCACGCTCACCCACCAGTGCGTTCGAATCACCAAAAATTCCAGCCTTTCCGGCCTCTACACCCCTCAACTCGCCCGGTGCCGAGAAGGCAGAATCCACATCAGACGCACTCGACACCCTTGAGGCGTCTGACACCTCGGGCAACTCGGATGGCCTGCCGAGGTCCGGGGACCCAGGAGCATCGCCTGTCTGCGACTCGGAACCCTTCTCCAGCAGCAGGGACTCCTTTCGCCCTGCCGCATCACCATTCGCACTGCCCTTACCGCTGTGGCCGGTGTCGTTTAGGTATGGGCTCGGGCCTTCCGGCACCAGCTTGCCCCGCAACGCCAAGCCCGCCACTGTGCCCACACCACTGGACACTGACTCGAAGAAGCCCGCTGTCACCGAGAACGGATTCCACGTCACCACCTGTCCCGTCGCCGACTGATACCCCACCTCCCCGAACAACTCCGACAACGCGTTCTCCAACGCCTCCCCACGCCACGCCCGAACCGCGCCGACCACATGCCCCGCACCGACATCCCCGCATAAATATCCAGACTCTTGCCCACCACGTCGGCGAAGCGCGCCATCGCCGACACCGGATACTTCTCCGCGTGCTCGGCCACCGCTTTCTTTGCCGCCGCCTCCAGGATCTTCTCGTCCACCTCATCGCCGAGCCCCCGCACCAGCACCTTCGTCAACGCGTTGCTCACCAGTCCGCCTACCGCCGACAACGGCAGCGACACCAACGCCGAAAACGCCCCCATCCCCGCCGACTGCTCACTGAGCTTCCCGTCCCACTTCTGGGCCGATTTCTCACCCAGCATCTGCACCTGGGCCTGCAGATCCGGCACCACGTTGAACGCCACACCACCGGCCGCCGCCATCGCCAACCGCATGAACAACTGACCCCACCACCGCGACAACAAAAACCGCATCACCGCCATCCGCGCCGCCAGCCACGCCATCGACCCACCACCGGTCGCCCCCGCCCAATACACCGCCCACGCCATCTCCAACAATAAAATTTCCAAACTATGGATCGTCACCAGCTTCAAATACCGCACCTGCCGCGCCAGATCCCGCACGAACACCGCCAACTCCCGCAACTCCCTCTCACCCGAGGCCAGCAGCCCATCAAAAACTTCCAAACCCCCCGCGAATCGGTCCGCCGCCTTTCCTGAAAACTCCGTCCGCACCTTCGCCACCAACTCCGCCACCAACCCGCCCATCTCCCCGACCCCCGCCGCACCCGACTCCAACGCATCCGCCACCGCGAACAACACACCCTCATCCGCATCCGTCATATCCTCACCGGTCAGCACCTGAAAAAGCCGCCTCACCCCCTCCGACACCATGATCGAAGAAAACAAACAATCACCCACCCCAACAATTCTGTCGCCTATTCGCTAGTTATTCGGCAAGGGTGAGATCGAACCTGGCGAGGTTGCTGGCGCGTGTCCGGCCGGTTCGGACCGCTGGACCGCGTGGTGAATATCGCGTGGGCGCAGCATCAGCTGCCGACCCCTGCGGGTCGATCGTGTGTGCGGTGGGCGGACCGGACACGTTTGACCTGTCGTGACCGGGAAGCGGACCCCGAACGATTCCCGGTCCCCCTTCGGTGCATCCCGACCAGGTCGTGTTGGTCACGCTTTGTTGGCAGGTGACCTGCTCGTTGTCCCTTGGCGTTGACCAGTCCCAGCTCCGAGGGCCGGGCCAGCAGCAGATCCGGCACCTTCCCCGCCAGCTCGTGATCGATCAACCGCTGCTGAAACCCCGTCATCCCGGTGTGATCGAACCCCGGACAAGACAAGTCCGGACCCAACGAGAATTGCCAGTCGATCCGTGCCCGCACCGCATCAGCGGCGCGTCGGTCGGTGCGGTCGTCTGCGAATTGCGGCACCGTGTGTTCATCCGCGAACAGGCCCGGCAGCTCGTCACGGACCCGCATCGCCAGCGTCTCCTCGGGAAATGCCGCCCGCGCCACCGCGACGGTCTGCTCAGGAACCTCCGAGCACGGACGCGGCTGCATTGACATCACCAGATCCTTCCGCGGCCGAGACGGGACGGGCCGCAATCGATCATCATCCACCCAAGAGATTCACCGCGCCCAAGCCGGTCCACAACCAGCCCACCCGAAATTAGGTCCCAGGACGGCATCAATGGGCACTGGAACTGCCCCTTTGCACCTGGATCAGGCCGCGATAGAAGTGGTAAGCATGGCGGCGGTGGAGTCGTTCGGGCAAAGCTTCGCGCAGCCCGAGGTCGCAAGGCTGTTGGAGACTTCGCCGCAGAATGCTTATCGCTGGCACAGAAAGTGGACGCGGTGGGCGGGAATGCCCGGCTAGTGACCTGTGAGAGCATCTGGGTGGTCGCCCGGTCACGGTTATCTGGATGGGCGCTGTCCGCACATCGGTCGGCGAAGATGACGGCATGGCAGGCCACGCAGCGGCGGTGGTTGCGCGTCGAACCGTTGCCCGGTTACGCCCGTGCTCTCAACCCGATGGAAATGGTGTGGGGCAAGTGAAAGCGGTCGAGTTGGCCAACCTGTGTCCGGGCACCTTGAACGAGGCCCAGGCTGCCGCACTAACCGGCCTGGAGCGGGTGGGCAACAGCTACGAGCTGTGCTTCGCTTTCCTTGACCATACCGGCCCTTTTTCCAACCAAGATCACCCAAATGCCGAAAGATCTTTAGGCGTAGACCATAGGGGGCGTCGGCCGAGACCACAGTAGCCGCGCACGCATCCCGAACAAAGCGCCGGAGGCGGCGAGGCTGGAAATGATGAGGTCGTCCGCCTGGTAGGCCAAGGAAGGGAGTCCCACCGCAAGTGAGATTACTTCGGCAAAAAATTATTCCGGCGAATATATCGCACCATAGTACGACATGACAAGGTTCGATGGCACCACTGATGACAAAAGGGCAACCGCGAGCGTTTTCGCGGGCAAGTCCGCTTGTCAGCTTAGACAACCCCCTGTATCTTTCCAATCGGCTGCGACACAATAGCGCCTTGCCTCGAATGCGGGAACGGGCCACAAGCAGCTTCCACAGTTTCCTGCATACACCGATCGTGACGCATTGTCGCGTACAAGTTCAAATCATCCGTCGGATTTCCGACGAAACTCTGGTGAAAACTTGCTGAACCCAAGCCGACGAATGTATTTGCAACTAGTACGGCAGCAGTACTTTGGTGATCTTGGCTGGTCAGGGGTACACCACCTCCACTGGGTCTGGGGGTGAAGACGCCACCAAGCCCGCGCCCGCTGGTACCACCACCGCACCCCGCTCCGCCGGCAAACCGGGCAAACATGACACGCTCAAAGTCCGGCTGCCGTACTAACCTTCACCCACCGAACTCATGAACGCGCCTATGCGAAAAACACGTCTGAACCAGCATCCGTTCTGCCGTGGATGACTCGCAAAAATACAAGCGGCTACACAAGCAGTAACCTCATCCAGGAGAATCGCATGCAAGAGACCACTGACGGCGCCCTTTTGTCCCGAAGCGCCGCGCGGACGATGCTGGGGGACCTTCTGCACACGCAGAACAAGCTCATCCCAGAAAGTGACGATCTCGCGCTGTCCGACCTGGGCTTCACCTCGCTGGACTTGGCTGAGCTCACCGTCCGCCTCGAAGACCAGGTAGGTGGGGAAGTCGCTCTCGAGGCCGCAGCTATCCGGCCGCTGCGAACCGTGAGTGATCTGCTCGACCTTCTCGCCGAACTACGCCCAGTGACGCTATGAAATTCCCGTCGGCTGGCGACAACCTGCTAGCAGCCGGGTCGTACCACGGCCCGTGGAAGGCCCTTCCCGATGCGGGCCTTCCGCCGCACCGCTGCGCGGTGATCACGCACCACCAACTCGATGCACTCGCCGCTGTTTGGGAGCACCATCAGCGATCGGACACCGAGTTGCTGATCATTCCCGCCTCGCGCTACGACCATCAGTTGGCGGCCGAACTGGAGACCGCCGGTTTCACGTTGATCGGCACGCCCGACGTGCGCGCGCGGACACGGGAAACGACGCCTGCCACACCAAAGCGGGTGTGGGTTTCCACCAGCGGTAGTTCTGGGCGGCCGAAACGGGTGGCGCACACGCTGCAGGGCCTGACAACGGTGTCCACACCACAGGCACCTCGGCGCTGGCTGCTGCCCTTCACACCCGGCACCTACGCGTGGTGGCAGCTCGTCACGCTATCGCTCAATGTGCCCGGTCAAGATCTTGTGACCGTCGAAGCCGACCGTCTCGGCGACTGGCCGACCCTCGCCGCCGCTGAGGAGGTCACCGCGGTGTCGGCGACACCGACGTTCTGGCGGCACTCGTTGCTGCGCGACCGCGCGACGGTCACCGCACTGCGGCTCGAACAGATCACGCTCGGCGGGGAACCGGTTGACCAGCGACTTCTTACCGAGCTCACGATCGCTTTTCCCGAAGCCAGGGTAAGCTGGATCTACGCCTCCTCCGAAACCGGCGCAGCGTTTGCAGTGCATGACGGCAAGGCCGGCTTTCCGGCCTCCTGGCTGGAAAGCCACGCCCCGGAGCGCCCGCAGCTACGCGTGGAGGACGATGAGCTCCTCGTTCGAAGCCCATACCAAGGCGTTGACCTCCAAGGCTTCGTTCGTACCGGCGACCGAGCGGAAATCCGCGAGGGCCGAGTGCACATCACCGGCCGGATCAGCCACGACCAGCTCAACGTCGGAGGCTCGAAGATCGCCGCATCCACCGTGCGAGAAGTCCTCACCGCTCACCCCGGCGTCGCGTGGGCCCAGGTACGGGCCCGCCGAGCCCCCCTCGTCGGCGAGCTCGTCGCGGCGGAGGTTGTGGCCACCACCGATGTGGATACCGCCGAGCTGACGTCGTGGTGTTCTTCGCGCCTCCCCGACTACGCCATCCCCCGGCTGATCACTTTCCGCAAGGAAGTGACCTTGAAAGCGAGCTTGAAGAGTGACCTCTAACGCGCCCACAATGCCGGTACCAGCCGCCACCACAGTGGTCATTTCAGGCGCGTCCCGAGGCTTGGGCCTGGCCATGGCCACCGATCTACTCAAGGCCGGCCTGCGGGTGGCCACTTTTGCCAGGACGCCCACCGCTGGCCTGCTAGAGCTGCAAGACGCGTTCGGGGACCGCCTTTACCACGACAGTGTCGATATCAACGACCGGTCGATGGTTAGCGAGTTCCTGTCACGCACGGCGGAGCGTCTTGGCCCGCCCGACGCGTTGATCAACAATGCGGCGGTGGGCCAGGACTCCATGCTCGTGCAGACACGGCCAGACCACATCGAGTCCCTCATCGCCACCAACCTCACAGCGCCACTTCTGCTCACGCGAGACTTCCTGCGCACGTTGCTCGCATCAGGGCGACGGGGCCGCATCGTCATGATCGGCTCCGTCTGTGCCCAACGCGGCTATCCAGGGCTGACCGTGTACTCCGCCACGAAGGGCGCACTGGAATCGGCCACCCGCTCGCTCGCCCGGGAGTGGCGGGACCGTGTGCTGGTCAACTGCATCTCCCCTGGCTTTTTCGACTCGGAGATGTCCGCAGTACTGGGCGCCAACCAGGTCGCCTCCATCGCACGCCGCACCCCCACCGGCCGTCTGGTCACACCTGAGGACATCCTGCCGCTTGTCCGGACCCTGCTCCTCGATCACACCAACATCAACGGGCAGATTATCACCGCGGACGGAGGTGGCAGCATCTGATGCTGGACAAGCCCATTCCGCTGCCCAGGGCAGAGGCGGCCACACCCTCGTTGTGGCTCCTCGGCTCCCATCCGGCCCCGCATCTGAACCTCGTGTGCTTTCCCCATGCCGGAGGCCACGCGGACTTCTTCGCCAGGTGGCCAGCAAACATCGTGCCCGGCGTCCAACTCCATGCCGTCGAATACCCGGGGCGCGGCCGAAGGCCGTATGACCAACCCGCAGCGGGGATTTGTCCACTCGCAGCCGAGATCACCTCGCATATCCTCGCCCTGCCAGCAGTGCCGCTGTTACTATTCGGGCACAGCATGGGCTCGGTGGTGGCCTTCGAGGTCGCTCGCAGACTCGCTGCCGTTGAAAGCGCTCCACCACACGCCCTGGTCGTATCAAACATCTCCGCCCCCCACCGGCTGCACCGGCGCGAGCCGCTTCCCGTCACAGACGACGGAGTGTGGGACCACTCCTACAACATCGGTGGTATCCCCAAGTCGATCTACCGCAGCAGAACGCTGAAAAGCCTGATGGCGCCGACACTGCGCGCGGATTACGAGATGCTGAACCGCTACCGATGCGACCCGTCGGCGAAGATCACCTGCCCTGTCACCGTGTTGCATTCTGACAGCGACGTTCTCACGCCTTTGGAAGATGCCACGGCCTGGAATGAGCTGGCGGTAGGGACGTATTCCTACCGGAGCTTCATTGGCGGGCATTTCTACCTTGCCGAGCAGGAAGCCCTGGTCGCCCGACTGGTATCCGGACTCGGAATCGGCTACGCAGCCGAGAAGCCCCAACCGGCCATCCCCCTTCCGCGCGAAACGAGTTCCGTCGACCACGCGCAGACCAGCACATCCGCGCATTGAACCTCTCGGGATCGAGGCGTTACGGCTTGCCGGGGCACTGAAAACGGCCCCGGCAAGCCGTTGTGGTATGGAGGGCCAAGTCGCGTTCATCGACATTGACCCGACCCGCAAACGGGTTGGCTTTCCACGCCAACGCCACCGGCCGAACCATCCGAGCCCAGCTCATGCACACCGCAGCACGCATCGCCGTTCCTCCCGGCGACTCACACTGCGCCTGCCCTAGGACTTTTTTAAGCGGCGGCAGCCGCTTGCGGTGTGGGACTCAACTGGCACCGCCGCGGGTTCTCAGGGGTTGTGCCCGCCGAAGGCTCTCGGCGAGGCCAGTCCCCGACACGGTGAATTGGCATTCATGATGTCGGGGAACACGTGCGCGAGAATGCCTCTGAGGTTCCGCTACCCGCACCGCTACGCAAACCACTTTCGAAACGGCCTTAACGCTGGCCCCGCGCCCAAGGCTGCATAACCCTGTCCAATGCCGCCCACGATCGATCACCGGCAGCCTCGATCCACCAACGCCGGTCGGTGGATATCGAGGCTTAGGTCCCGACGATCTCGGCTGGGCCTGGGATGTCTTCCGGGAGTAGGACGCAGAGATCCTCCAGCGTCGGGGACGCGGTCAGGCGCAGGCGTTTCGCGTGGCGGGTCACCGCTTCGTCCATGACCTGGCGGGCGTAGCGGCCGTTGCCGAACGAGGCACCCCGTGGTACCGCCACGAAGTGGGCGCGCAGGGCCGCCACCGTCGGCCCAGTGCACTCGTAGCCAGCCGACGCCGCGTGCTGGGTGACGATCGTGACCAGTTCGTCGTTGGTGTAGTCGGCGAAGCGGACCCGATGGGAGAAGCGCGAGGACAATCCTGGGTTGGCGGCCAGGAAATCCTCCATCTGCTCTTCGTAGCCGGCCGCCACCACCACGACTTCGTCGCGGTGGTCCTCCATCAGCTTGACCAGGGTGTCGATCGCTTCGCGCCCGAAGTCAGTCCCGGAGCCGCGCTGCGACGACAACGTGTACGCCTCGTCGATGAACAGCACGCCACCGCGGGCCCGCTCGAATGCATCCGTCGTGCGCTGCGCGGTGTGGCCGACGTACTCGCCTACCAGGTTGGCCCGGCCAACCTCGACCACCTGGCCGCGCTGCAAAACCCCGAGCGAGGCGAGGATTTCACCGTATAGCCGCGCCACGGTCGTCTTACCCGTACCGGGCGGCCCGCCGAAGATCAGATGCCTGCTCAACGATGGCACCGGGAGTCCGGCGGCTTGCCGCTGCCCAGCCGAGGCCAACAGATCGACCATGTTGCTGACCTCGGACTTCACCTCGGCCAATCCGACCATCTGCTGGAGCTTGTTGAGCAGTGCCTCGACCTTCTCGGCGTCGGCGGCCGCCGCGCCCGCACCGATTCCGCTGCCGGGCAGCGGTCCGATGTCCTCGGGCAGCAGGCGGGTCATTTCGACCGCGGTGGCGTCCGGGACATCGGCCAGGCGGAAGGCCTGCCGCCCGATCATTTCCTCGAACACCTTCCGGGCAGTGCGACCGTTGCCGAAAGTCTCGTCGCGCGGCAGCTTCTCGAAGTAGTTCAGGGCCGCTTCGCGGGTCTCGAACTCCAGCCGGAAGTCATTTGCCCGGCACAGGCCTTCCACGATCGTGACCAGGTCCTGCGAGGAGTAGTCAGCGAACTCGATCGTGCGGGAGAACCGTGAGCCGAGGCCCGGGTTGGACGCCAGGAACTTCCGCATTTCCACGGTGTATCCGGCCACGATCACCACGATGTCGTCGCGGTGGTCCTCCATCAGCTTGACCAACGTGTCGATCGCTTCGCGACCGAAGTCCGCGCCGCCCCCGCTGGTCGCCGACAGCGTGTACGCCTCGTCGATGAACAGCACGCCGCCCAAGGCCTTTTCGAAGCACTCGGTGGTTTTCAGGGCCGTTCCACCGACGATGCTGGCGACCAGATCGGCGCGGCCCACCTCGACGAGCTGCCCGATCCGCAGCACTCCCAATTCTGCGAGGATCTTGCCGTAAAGCCGTGCCACAGTGGTCTTACCGGTACCGGGCGCGCCGGTGAACACTAGGTGCCGGCTCATCGGAGGCATCGGGAGGCCGACAGCGGCCCGCCGTTCAGCCATCTGCTCCAGCCGGGTCAGGATCTCCACTTCCCGCTTGACGTCTGCCAAGCCCACGAGCGAGTTCAGTTCGTCGAGCAGTCCGCCCAGCGGTCCTTCGAACTTGCGAGGCGCGGACGACTCCGGTTTTCCTTCCTTCTCGGCAGTTTTGCCCGGCGTCTTGGCCGAGCGGGTGCTCCCGGGCTGCTTCAGCTGCTCGGACAACCGCGAGTCGCTACCGGTCGTGTCGCTTTGCGGGTCCTTGTTCCGCTTGCTTTCGATACCGCTGAGCTCCAGGTTGTCCCGACGCACCGAGACGCGCAGGCCGGCACCGCCGTTGGATTCGAACAGACATTCCCGGATGTTGATCGGCTCGGTGGACGCGACCACGACGCCGTCGCCACCGTTGCCGGAGGCCTCGCACTGCGACATGCTGCCGGTGGTACCGGCTGCCCATTCGATACCGGACCCTTCCGACGCGGCAGCCCGGGTCTGGGTCAGTTCCACCGACGACCCGCTGGAAATCAACATGCCTTGCTGGCCGGCCCCGGACAGGTCACATCCGTGCAGTGCGGCCTCACTGTCGGTGACCAGGATGTTGACCTCGGCGCTGCCCGACACCGTGACACCGCGAAAGTCGAGATGCCCACCATCGATGGCCCGCACACCCACTGCCTCGGAGCCCGTGACCGCCAAGTCCTCGGCCGACAGGCTCCCGCGCTCGGTGACCAGAACTCCGTCCGCGGCCGATGCCGCGATCACCGCGCCGATCAATCGGGGTGACGCACCACCGCGGACCTCGATGCCGCAGCCACCGGATGCCTGGATTTGAATGTCCGAAAAGGACGGGTTAGCCGAGTCGCTAACCAGAATCCCCGTCGCCCCACTGCCTTCGACACGCAGTTCGTTGAACTCCGTGTGCGACTCGCCGACGAACACGCCGACGTCATTGGCACCGCTGACCTCGCACTCGATGAATGCACCGGCCGACCCTTCCAGCACGTGGATGCCGTAGCCGACCGGACGCCTGACCTTGACGCGACGCATCTCCGGCGCGGCCTGCTGCATGAGGACGATGCCCTGTGCCGTCGCGTCGTCGATCGAGCAGTCCTCCAGGAGCGGCGTGGCGCCGGAAGCCACCAGCACGCCGACACCGCCAGTCTCCACAATGGAGGTTCCAGTCACCTGCAGGGTGCTGCCGCTTTCGATGACGACCGCGGGGTTGCCGGCACGCACGATCCGGCAGTCCCGCACCGTGCCTCGTGACCGTTCGGCCGCCAGCACAGCACTTCCGTTCACGTCGGTGATCGTGCAGTCCAGGAGTAGCGGGGTGGCAGCAGTGCGGAACACCACAGCGGAGTTTTTCATCTCGCGCCAGGTGCATTTGTCGAAACTGCCTCCGCCCCTTTCGACGGCGATCAGTCCGGCACCCCCGGGGTTGACGAAAGTGCAGGCGTGCGCGAGCACCTCAGCTTGGCCCCGCACAAACACCGCAGCGGCCGACTCGGCCTCCACGGTGCACTCGTCCAACCGGAGACGACCGGAGGGCACGTCGATCGCCGACGTCTCAGGACCGCTGTGCACAACAACGATGCCGGAGAGCGCAGCTGATTCGGCGGTCATCTGGATCGCCGGTTCCGCACTGGACTCGATGCGGACGGCTCCTGCGGGCCCGGCGGCCGACAGCGTCACGTCGCGGTGCAGGACCACCGATTCCCGGTATGTGCCGGGCTGGATGGAGATGACGTCGCCGGCGCGGGCTGCCGCCACGGCGTCACCGATGGTGCGGTAGCAGTCAGGTCCGGTGGCGGAGACGGTCAGCATCGATCTCGTGCTGCCACCGTTGATCAGCTTGCCTGCCACATCGACTCCTGGGGTGCGGGCGCGAACAGTTCGGCGAGGACGTGGTGGTAAGTGAGTTGGCTGAGCGCCGAGGGCGGGGGCGTCGACGTCAACGCATGGTCGACCAGGTCGGGCTCCGGGGAGAGCTTGTAGCGCTCCAGGTAGTAGATCACCGAGTCGCTCCAGATCCAAGTGCCGTCGGAGCGGAAATTGACCGGCACAGGGGCGGGTTGGCCGGGTTGCATCACGTCGTCCATAAGTGCTGCGCTGCTCAGCACGGTCTCTCCGGCCCGCAAGAAGGAGAGGGCCCGTGCCGCGTCAGCATCCGGCAGCCGCGGGTGGTCGGGCTTGAAGTACGGTCCCCGCACCGGGTCCGCACCGTCGAAGGTGCGCGCGAGGTGGATCTGGGGTGGAGGCGCCGCCGTCCAGACCAGCTCAGCATTCGTCAGCGCGGCTTCGTGGTAGGGAGCGAGTTCCGTGCCTTCGGTGAACAGCTCGATCCTGGGTTCAACACCCGATTCCACCAGGCTGTGCTGCGATTCGGCGGCGAGCTCGACCACGTCCGAGCTCGGCTCCACTTCTCCCAGGTAGAGCCGCACGTCGCTGCCAACGGATCGGCGAACGGCACGCCACAGCCCTTGCAGCCCGCCAACCCGGCTCGCGGCCTCGACCACGATCGCGTCCTGCTCGTCCATCCCATCCTGCTCGATGGGGGGTGTGGTGAACTCGAACGCAGGTGGTGGCAATTCTGTCAGGATGGCCGCTTTTTCCAGCTCCGCAGTTCGCACACCGTGCTGGGCGGCCAAGGTTCGGATCACCTCCACTTCGTGTTGGACCAGCGCCAGCCCTCTTGTCGTGACAGCGGTGACGAGAAGCGCGGTGACCTGGTCTTCCTCGCCGTCGGCCAGACAGGTTCGCATGATGGCCAGGCCGTCATCTGGCACCCGGCCCGCGAGGCGCAGCAGGAGTTCGTAGAGGTCATTGCGCTCCACCGTCGACGCTGCATAGGTCACGACGTGCTCCGGGAGCTCACGGCGAGAGGAGTCCTGGGCATGCCAGGCAACGCGGCGAACCTGGCCTCGTCCTCGGCATCCGGTTCAGCGTCTCGAACGCCGTCACGCGCGGCGGCTGCGGCCTCGAGCTTCTTCCTGATGCGGCTGGCGCGACGCTCGCCGCTTTCGCTGGTGAAGTCCCAGCCAGGAGGCACTTCGGCCAGCAGCACCTGAGGCTTGGCGGCAGTGCGGTCGACGGCCACCACCTGAAACACCGTGCCAGGCAGGAACACGACGTCGGTTCGACGCTCCCCTTCGACCAGACCCGCCAGGCGACGGGAGGTGATCGACCAGATCAGCACTTCGACGGCGCCCGGCACGACCGCTTCCATATCGGCCCTCGCCACCATCGGGGCGGGCTCCAATAGCTCGGCTCCCACCACGTAGTCGTCGACCGCGGCGGCGTCGGATGGGCCGCCTCGAACCACGACTCCCTGCAGCGACGGCAACCTCCGCAGGCCGCTGGCCAGGCAGTGCAGGTAGGACAGCTCGATCTGGCCGCTGCCGGATCGGATCGCCTCCACCACTTCGGTCTGCTCGGACGAGGCGAAAATTTGGGCGGCTGCCAACTCCGTCGTCAAGGCTTCGGCGGTTCCGCCCCCCGCGCGCATGCCGGGACGCTCGGCGAGCATCCGTGTGACCATCTGCGTCGCCGCGTCGAACCGCCAGCCGAGCGAAGCCCGGAACTTCCTGCGCTCCTCGTCGGTGCTGACGTGGTCGGCCAGCAGCAGCGGGGTCGCCGCTGGCGCGGGTTCCGGGGCAGCATCCGGCTCCCCGGGTTCCGAGGCAGCATCCGGCTCCCCGGGTTCCGAGGCAGCGTCCGGGTCCCCGGGCTCCGCCGCGGCGTCCGTCTCCGCAGGCTCCGGCGCGAATGCCGGGTCCGGTTTGGATGACAGCTCCGGCTCGGGCTGCACGTCCGGTGCAGACGAAAGGTCTGATACGGGCGACGCCTCTAGCACGGTTGACAGATCTGTTACGGGTGTTGCGTTCTTCTCATCCGGAACCGACAGGGCCGTCGGGGCGGCAGCGGCGCTGTTGGTCAGGGCGGCAGCGGCGCTTTCCGGCGCGCCCGGTGGCATCGGTTCCTGCGCCGCCACGGGTGCCGCCCATGCTTCCGTCGTGGGCGGCGGCGGAGGCGACTCGGCCGATGTCGATGCCGAACGGACCAAAGGCGCTATCGGCAGGACCAAGGTCGGCCCGTCATCAAAGCCTCTGAGTTCTGACGTTTCAGGGGCTTTGAACCGACGCGGTTCAATCCGACCGGGACCCGCCGACGATCCACTCGCTGCGTGCGCCGAAACCGGTGCCTGCGAATCCTGCTGCGCGTCGAGATCGGAGCCCTGCTGCGCGTTGTGATCGGAGCGCGCAACGGGCGGGATAGCGAAAGTGGAGCTTGAAAGCGCCAGCCCGGACACCGACTGGGCTGAAGGCAGGCTGACTGATGGAACAGGCGAGTCGTCGGTCGGTGGCAATCGTGAGCTTTCGCTCGGCGTCCGTGATTGTGATGCTCCGGGCTCCGGCGTGAGGAATCCGGGTCGGCGCCGCCGCTGCCAGTTCGTTCCGACCGGTCGTATCCGGCCACGACGGTCCACCGCGACCGGTGCCGGATCGCGGTGCGAAGGCGGCTGGGGAGAACGAACGTCGCGGGAACTGCCCTCTGATGGCTTGGCTCGAGTCGGGACCGCAGCATCGGGACTGCCGACCACGGCTTTGGGCCGGCCAACGGCAGTCGGGCCCTGAGGCAACGCGGATGTGCTCCACTCCGCTTCGGGCTCCGCTGCGGCCGGCAGCCCCGGACTACTCGGCTCCTGATGATTGGCGGGGCGGTCGGTCTTTGCCGGGCGGAGCTGGTCGACCCCGGTCGTTGCGGCAGCAGCCTCCTGCGGCCCAGCTGCCTCCTGTGACCCGACCGCCTCTTGTGGCCCAGCTGCCTCCTGTGGCACAGCAACTTTCTGCGGGGCACCAATCTTGTCTGGCGTCGACCGATCAAGTTGCGGACCGGACGGAGTCAAGACGTGCATGGGCACCCGCAATGCCCCACCCAGCCCCACGAGGGAACCGGGGTGGACCCAATGCGACGCCACTAGACGCAGTCGCTGCCGGGCGTCTTCCGGCAGGGAACGGGCGAACTTCTCGATCGCGGCGAGGGCCCGAGCAGGCACCTCGTCGGCGGCCCTGGTCACCGCGGTGACGATCAGGTTCACATTGTCGGGATCTACCGGCAACCGAGTGGCGACGGCTTCCGGTGTGGCAGTGGCCGGTCGCACCAGAAAACCGCATGGGATCAGGTCAACCAGCCAGCCCTCGGTGAGCCAGAACCGACCGGGTCCGGCATTGTGCAGTCCCGATGCCGGAGCGACACCGCTGCACGGCGTCGGGGCACCATGCGGAAGGTACATGCTTTCGTGTAGGAACGGCCGCCACGTCGGGTAGCCCGCCCGGTTGATCGCGACCATGCCTCGCGCACCGGCCTCGGCGTAATACGGCATGCCATGGCTCGCGCGCACTGGGACACCCAGGTAAGCGGCGAGCTGTTGCGCGAACGGCACCGGTCCCACCGGCTCAGGCCCGTAGACGGTTAGCACGAAGTTGTGCCGGACGGAATCCGGCAAAGATTCTACGATCCTCGCGACGTCCGCCACGTCCGGAACTTTTTCGCCCGGTGCTCCAACCACGATGCGGAGCCGGTCATCCGGCGGCACGCCGAAGCCGCTGTCGAACAGCGGGGCTGGGCGGGTGTTCGCGGTCCGCACCCACAGACCTGCCGGGATCGCCACCACACTTGTCCGGTCGGTGGCTTGCGCCGCGAAATCCTCGGGCAACTCTGATTCCCACGGCGGCGCGGGAAATCGGGGCCCGTCGCATCTGGTCATTCGCCCGCGCCTGAAGCGCACCCACCCGGCGCCCGGGCCCGCCGAGAAGAGCTCGCCGCCACGCAGGATGACCAGTTCACCGTCGGGTGCGATCACTTCGACACCCAACTGCCGGGCCAGTCTCGCCGCTAGCGATGGTGTTCCATCCGGGTTGGCACGACCGGAACCACTGGCCACCAGCCGCACGTTGTCCCGGCGACGGCCGCGGCCACGCGACAGCGCGCCGCTGAGGTCGGTCAGCACCTGGGAATCGTGTGCGTGCAGCGCCGCGTATCCCATCTGGTCCACGACGACTGCCTTGCGGTGATCCTCGGCGGCCACCTTGTCCGCGAACGCCAAGCGAGGGTCCCGGGCCCCACCGGCGCGAACGAGCACCGACGCACCAGCCCGTTCAACCACGATCGCAGCCATCCGCAACACACCTCCGCGCTAATACCGTCACCTTGTGCACGAACCACAACGTGCGTAGGGTTCACCCAAGTTGGGCCTCTTCCATACTGCCCCTCATCGTGCTGGTCAGTCGCGGTACAAACGTCTCTTAATCTACGGTCTTTTCGGGAAGGCCGGTCCGAAAGGGCACAGATTTCCGGCCATTTCCACCTTGCGTCACCCTAATGATCTTTCGGCAATATGGGTGGGCCGTTGCGCATGTTTGTGTCGTGGTGTGCACCGATAGGGGACGCCGAAGCTATCACCGCCGATGGGCAGGTGGGCCCCCGTCGGAAAACATGGTTCTACTGGACCGGGTTTGGCCGCCTAGCTGCGTCGGGTGCGTGCGGCCAGCGATGTCGACCGTGTAGAAGCGCATGCCGACCCCGAAGCCGTCAACGATGCTCACGCCGCTGCGGAGACCGGGCCGGTACCAATATGCAGCAGCTATCAGGTGCGCATTCGTTTTCCTCGACCATACCGGCCTCTACCTCATGAAAGAAAATTGCCCGAATGCGCTAGATCATCAATAAATACGGCGCACCGGCATCCGGTTGAGAACGAGCAACGGGGGGCGCGCAAACGGGCAGGTATGCGGACCTGATGTCAAGCGCGAGTTCATCCGCCGTTGATTCTTTGGACGAGTCCAAGTTGTCGATTCATGGGGGAAGGAAGTGCCGAATGGGCCAGGTTTCGTCATCGTGCCCGGGTGAACGCGTCGCGCTGTCGCGTCGTCGGATGCTCGGCCTGTCCACTATGGCCATGAGACTGGCCGCCGTGGGTGGGGCGGGGTGTTCTCCCGGGGGTGGCGGCACGCCGGCCAGCGACGCCTCGACGAGTCCGGTCACCGCACCGCAGCCCAGCGGCGTGCGGGGAGCCGACATCGACCAGAATCTGGACACCTCGAACTTCGACGAGTTGCGGACTGTCTCGGCGACCTGATTGCGGGGCTTCTACAACTTGCAATTCGCTGACCAGGGCGACGTGGCCGGCGGCCAGTCCGGGATGCGGAAGCTCATGGCCGACGCCAGTCACGGCTATGGCACCGTGCTGAGCCTGTAATTCGACTACAAGCCGGGCCTTCCAGCAGCTGGTAGCGCTGCGATGAAGATTGCACTCGAACGCCTGGACAAGGTCCTGGCCGTCATCATGGGCAAGGTTGACATTATAACGGTCGGCAACGAGCCCTTCCTCGAGTGCGGCAAGCAGTTCAGCGACATCAATGAATTCTACGAAACGGTCGCCCAGCGCGGCGGAGACCGCTGGCCCGCTTGTGGGCTTGAGCTCGTCGCGGTGTGCGGCTGGGCCCAGGTGGCGGGATCAGCCGCCTCCCCCGTGCCAGCGCATGCACAGCGCCGCTACGAGACAGCGGGGCAGTAGACCGAAGGCGACAGGGTTCAGGCAGCGTCACCAACGGGCACGGCTCCCTCACATGATCACGGGACCTGAGCCTTCACGTGATCAACAAGAGCCGTGCCCGTCTTTACCCAGGGTGGTCAACAGACTCTGCCGGAGTCGCTCACCTCATCTGTTCCGGCTCAGCGGGTCCAGACTGGTTCGGTTTCCGGAGGTTTGCGCAGTACGTCCATTGCTCGGTGTATGGCCACCGCGTCCAGTTCTGGGGGAAGTAGGCCAGCGTCGCGGATGTGCGCCAGTAGGTCCGGATCTGGCGCCAGGTGGTGGTGTTCCAGGTAGTACGCAACGGTATCCGGCCAAATCCAGTTGCCGTCGGTGCGGAAGCTCATTGGGACGACCGCACCACGGGTGGGATCGACGACGTCTTCCAGAGTGGCCGTCGTGATCATCAGGGCAGTGCCGGCGCGTAGGTAGTCGAGGATCTGGCCACGTTCGGCTTCATCGTTCATCCGCGGGTGGTCCGGGGCGAAGCTCGGGCCGGAAATCGGGTCCACCGCGTCGAAAACCCGCGCCACCGAGATTTCCGGCGCCTCGGTAGCAGCCCACAGGAGCGCACCGTAAGCCCGGGCAGCCCGCTGATACGTGGGCACCGGGCCGACGACCGGGGTGACCTCGACCTGCGGAGCCGCTTCCCCGGCGGCGACGAGCGCTTTCTGCAGCCGAGCGGTGAGCGCGGGTAGGTCGTCATCGTCGGCTTCGACGACGTAGACAGCTCGCGGCGGTGGGTACGGTGCGCCATCCGGGGAGCTTCGCCATGCACGCCACAATCCGAGCGCGGCCGGTTCTTCACCGAGGGCCTCGATCAGTGCTGCCACGCCGGAATCGTCGATGGAGTCAACGGAATCCGGCGGTTCGGCGCTGAACTTCCACACCAGCGGCGGGTCGTCGATCATGGGCTCGATGCTTTCCAGGGCGTCCAGCGATGCACCCTCCGCCTCGGAGACGGTCATGAGCACACCCAGATCCCCCTCGGTGAGCGGCAGGACGTAGCGCGCGGCGGTGGATGCTACCGCGCGGGCAACCTCGTCGAACCGGTCGTCCGCGAGCCAGACACGAGCCTGCGTGACCAACTCGTCCGGCGCGAATCCGGCCTGCCGTAACAGCACTTCGTGCAAGGCGGCCTTTACGTCCGCTTTCTGGTCAGGTGTGGTCATTTCCTTCTCCTCGAAACGTTGTCGGTACCAAAACTTGGGCGGCCCGCCTGGTGTCGCTAGCCATCAAAATCGGAATCGAGTTCAGGGGTTTCGATCCGTTGCGTCCTGGCCGTGTCATCCGGCTGGGTGCTGGGCCGCGCTACCGCCATGCTTCACTCGTCATCCGGAGCTCGCCTGGAGTCGCCGTCCCGCGCCAAGCCCAGTCGGACATTCCGCAAAGACTGCTCGGCTTCCATCATCTTCTCCAGCCTAGACGCGATCTTGTCCACCTGCTCCAAGGGCCAACTCCCCTGCTCCGCCGCCGCCCTCGCAACAGCGACCTGGGCACGCACATTCGGACGGAAGTCCGCCGGCAACGCCGCGAAATGCTCATCCAAAAGCCCGATCAACCTCTTCAGCTCAACAATCACGTCGTCCGTAATCTTGTCTAACTGCCGTTGCAACTCCTCCCGAGCTTCCCGCATTGCCTCATCAAGCGTCGGCAACGCCTGCTCTGACTGCAGAACAAAATCCCACTCCTGCAACGCAAACCAATCCTGGCCAGACCTGATCTCCTCCAGCGACGCACGCACCTGCGCAACCCAGCCCGCCAGCGACGCCCGCGCCTGCTCATCCGACTCCTCCTTCTCGCGGGCCCCACTCTCCGTCATCTGTGTTACATCCGGCACGCTCGCATCAGCAGACTCAGCAGCAGAAGCCTCATCAGACGATCCCGCCGGTGCCGCCTCCGGTACGGGGGCGGGTGTCAGCGGCTGGGGGGGCGGTCCGGGCAGGTCCTTCGCCGCGGCCTGTGCGGATTCCACGGCGAAGTAGCCGCCGTTGTCGATGGTCACCTCGATTTCAGAGCGGTTTCCTGCCAGCGCGGAGAAGTCGCCGTGCGGGCCCTCCGGGTAGGTCACTTCGGTGTGTGCCTGGCCCAGGTGGCGGACACCAGGGGGCTCGGCTTGCCCGGAGACCCGCTTCTTACCCGGTGGTTCCGTCCCGTCCCGGACGGCCTGCCGCTTGGCCGGTAGCTCCACTACCTCATGTCGCCGCCTCGAACCGGATTCGGGCTCCGAGTTCGTGATCTCCTGCCGTACCTCGTCGCCGGACACCCCTTGTGGTTCCCGTGCCCGCTTCCACCACTCCGACACGGACGTGTAGCTGGTCAGGCCGCCGGACAGCTCCGCCACCTGCGTGGCGGTGTAGCGGTCGTTGGTGTCCGGGTCTGTTTTCCCGGCCATATTCTGTGCCCACTCACCGACCAGCTCTTGCGTGAGCTTGTCAACGAGTCCCCGGCCGTGGCGGGTGACGTTGAGGTTGTGGTGGGTCAGGACAGCATGCAGGTTTTCCGGTCCTCCGGGTGTGGGCTCCCAGTTCGTGATCTCCCGCCGTACCTCGTCGGACACCTCCTGTGGTTGCCGTGCCGACTTCCACCACTCCGACACGGACGTGTGGCCGACCAGGCCGCCGGACAGCGCCGCCACCCGCGTGGCGGCGTAGGCGTGGTTGGTGTCCGGGTCTGTTTTCCCGCCCATATTCTGTGCCCACTTACGGACCAGCTCTCGCGTGCGCGGGTCAACGAGTCCCCGGCCGTTGCGGGTGACGTTGAGTTTGTGGTGGGTCAGGACCGCATGCAGGTTTTCCGGTCCTCCGGGTGTGGGCACCCAGTTCGTGATCTCCCGCCGTACCTCGTCGGACACCTCTTGTGGTTCCCGTGCCGGTTGTGCTTCCCGTGCCTGCCCCCACCACGTCGACACGGACGTGTGGCCGGCCAGGCCGCCGGACAGCTCCGCCACCCGCGTGGAGGAGTAGGCGTGGTTGGTGACCGGGTCTGTTTTCCCGGCCATATTCTGTGCCCACTCACCGACCAGCTCTCGCGTGAGCAGGTCCTCGAGATGTCCCTGGCCTTTGCGGGTGACGTTGAGTTTGTGGCGGGTCAGGACAGCACGCAGGTTTTCCGGTCCTCCGGGTGTGGGCACCCAGTTCGTGATCTCCTTCCGTACCTCGGGGGACACCTCTTGTGGTTCCCGTGCCGCTTGTGCTTCCCGTGCCGACTTCCACCACCTCGACACGGACACGTCGCTGGTCAGGCCGCCGGACAGCTCCGCCACCCGCCTGGGGGCGTAGGCGTGGTTGGTGACCGGGTCTGTTTTCCCGCCCATATTCTGTACCCACTCACCGACCAGCTCTCGCGTGAGCGGGTTCTCGAGACGTCCCCGACCGTTGCGGACGACGTTGAGCTTGTGGCGGGTCAGGACAGCACGCAGGTTTTCCGGTCCTCCGGGTGTGGGCTCCCAGTTCGTGATCTGCTCCCGTACCTCGTCGGACACCCCTTGTGGTTCCCGTGCCGGTTGTGGTTCCCGTGCCGGCCCCCACCGCGTCGACACGGGCGGTTGGCTAGTCGGTCCGCCGGACGGCTCCCCTGTCCATCTGATCACTGCGGGTGGTGTTTCGCCGGTGTAGCGCGGTGGTGTGGCGTTGAGTGCTACTGCGGCACCTAGTTCAGGTCCGGATCTCCCAAGTTCCTCGCCTTGGGAGCCCAGTAGGTACCAGTGGCCGGTGCCCAGCCCGTCGACGAATGTGGGTCGCAGCGTGCCGTCCCGGGCGATTTCGACGTTTGTGGCGTGAACGAGGCGGTCCGGGGTTTGAACGACGTCGGCTCTTGTTGTCCACAACCGCGTGCCGAGGGCACGGGCGAACCGTTCGGCGAATGTGAGTTCACCGGGCCCCGGTCGTTGATGGGCGGCGCACCCCAGCAGCGCGATGGCAAGACCGGGAACGAAGTGCTGGTGTTGCCGTACCTCCCCGGCGAGGGCTTCGGGTGTCACCTCGCGGCCACCGGGCAACCTCGCTCGCCCGCCGGGGGTGACGTGCACGCCCACGATCTGGGTGCCGGGCAGCTCAGGTGCCAAATCCGTGGCCTGCTGGACCGTCACAGCGG
>NZ_JBSFLZ010000084.1:0-32553 GCF_053599315.1 Saccharopolyspora sp. NPDC000995 | reverse complement strand
GCGACTCGAGGGCGCGCCGATCGGCGCGCCCTCGAGTCGCGCCGGGCGAACACGCCGACCGCGTCGTAGGCGACCCAAAAGCCCTCGTCTTTGTGCAGTTCGACGACGCTCTCCCCGGGCGGAAGAGCTCCTGCGGCCCCGGCATTTGACCGCGCCCCGGCGGGCGGCGAGGGTCGCTGTGATCGAAAAGGCCTGGAGTAGCATCGCAATCCACTGCCGTGGATTGCGTTCTCGTCCGCGAGAAGTAGCCGACCGAGGAAGTTGCAGTCTCGATACCTTCCGTGGGCATGAAAACGATGGTGTGCGCCCTAATATGCAGCGGTGCAGATGTCGTTCGAGGTCCCCTACGACGCGCAGCAACTGCGGCGCACCATCCGGTTCCTGGTTCGCAACCATCTGATGCTCATCCGCATCTTGGGTGGGCTGCTCGCGCTGCTCGGGCTCCTCCTGGTCGTGCTGGACCCATCGGAGCCGTTCGGGTACACGGCGGTGGTCGGCGGACTGCTATTGGTGCTCGCGATCGGGCCGATCCTGGTGGCGGTGGCGATGCGGATGCAGGCCGCGGCCATCAAGCAGGGGTTCCGCCTGGTACTCAACGACGAGTGGATGCAGATCTCCTACCCGTTGTGCGAGTCGCGGCTGTGGTGGGCCGGTCTAGGGCGCGCGGTGGAAACGCCCGAGGTCTGGTACGTGATGTTCGGCAAGGCGCAGGCCGTAGTGGTCCCGAAGGGCGTGATGACCCCGCAGCAGCAGGCCGAGTTCGCGGCTTTCGTCGTGCGGCTGCGGCCTGCCACGGCCTGACTACCGGACCCGCACATGCCCTTTTCCCGCACGGGTTTTCACCGCTGGCGCTAAGATCGGCTCGTAACGTCGCATTGGGCCAGGTTGGATGGGGGCGGGTGGCTCGTGGGCGATGAGGGCGAGACGAACAACGAGCAGAGCGGCACGGTCAACGGGCCGGTTGCGCAGGTGGGTGCCGTCTACGGCGGTGTTCACTTCAGCGGACACCACCAGGAGCCGGTGGTGCCGCGGCAGCTGCCGCTGGCCGTTGCCCCGTTCGCCGGGCAGGCGGACGAACTGGCCGCGTTGCACGCCGTGCTGGCGGATTCCGCCAGGGCCGTGGTGATCTCGGCGGTCGAGGGCACCACGGGCATCGGCAAGACGGCCCTGGCGGTGCACTGGGCGAATCAGGTGGTGGATCGGTTCCCCGGTGGGCAGTTGTACGCGGACCTGCGGGGTTCTGACCCTTCCGGCTGGCCGGCGCGACCGGGTGATGTGCTCCGGAGCTTCCTGGAAGCCTTGGGAGAAGACAGGATTCCATCAAACGTTGCTGCTCAGGCAGCCCGGTACCGCACGTTGCTGGCGGACAAGCGGGTTCTGGTGGTGCTGGACGACGTCCGCGACGCCGAGCAGGTGCGCCCGCTGCTGCCCGGTGGTTCCAACTCCTTCGTCGTGCTGACCAGCCGAAACCCGCTGACTGGTCTTATCACCGAGGGCGCCCGCTCGCTGTTGCTGGACGTGCCCAGCGTGGGCGAGGCGCGTGAGCTCCTGGCCCGCCGGTTGGGGGAGGAGCGGCTGGCGGCCGAGCCGCAGGCCGCCGACGAGTTGATCGAACTTTGCGGGCGGCTGCCACAGGCGCTGAGCGTCGTGGCGGCCAGCGCGGCGAGCGCGCCGTTTTCCGTGTTGGCAGCGGAGTTGCGGAACGCGGTCAGTCCGCCGGGTGTCGGCAACCTGTCGTCGAGGGTGGCGGCGGTGCTCGACTGGGCCCGGGCGCGTACGGCGCCACCGCCGGTCGATGGGGACTGGCGCAGCCGCGTGCGGACTCCGGTGTGGCTCCGCAGCCCGAAGGTGCTTGTCGCGGCAGCCGCGGCGGTCGCGGCGACCACGTTGTTCGTGTCTACCCCGATGATCGCCGCTTCGAGCTTGCTGGGGCTCGGCTACTTCTTGATCCGGTTCGCCCTGCTGTTCGCCGGGCTGGTGCTGATGGAGCGCCCCGGCGGACGGGGCGCGATCGGTTCCGGGCTGGTCGTCGCGAACGCGGTCTACTGGCTCGTGGACGCGCTCGCCTCGATCCACGCCGAGGCCGATGTGTGGGTCTGGCTGGAGTTCTTCTCCGTGATCGCCTTCACCGTCCTGCTGGTCATGCGGCTGGCACCGTTGGACGTGCTGCCCCGGCGCACCCGCATCGTGCCGCCGACCCGGCGTCCGCTCGCCTACGTCGTGGTGGGCGCAGCCGCCGCGCAGTTCATCCTGCTGTTCGCCGGGATCCCGCACGAATACGGCAGCATGACCGTGCTGGCCGGGGTGGGAGCGCTGGCGGCATTGTTACCGGTGGTCGCGATCGGCGGGCTGTGCGCGGCCACCGCGCTCACGGAGTTCGGCGACGAATCCCAGCGGGCCTTCGTCGCCGCGACCGTCGCCGCCTACCTCGGCCCGGAACTGCTGCTCCTGCTCGGCTCCCTGCTCCTCGGTCCCCGATTCACCTACCTCGGCAACGCCTTCTGGTCGGACGGCGCATATCAGGGTTCCTGGGGCACCTTCGCGGTTGCGCAAGCCGTCGCGGCGGCAGCGCTGCTTGCGTCGACATGGGTGCTCCTCCGGCGCGCCGCTGCGCAGGCCTGACCTGGACCAGCCTGCGCTCAGCGAGCGAGCCGGTGGGCGGCATGGGTTGCCTTTTCCCGGTTGTGCCGGTCCGAGTCGAGGTCTCGCAGCGAAGCGATACCTCTGCTGCGGTTGATTTCCGCGAGCCCGCGTGAAACGTCGAAGCGAGTTTGGTCGATTTGCAGCCAGCGGCCCGCGCGGAGCTGTTCGGCGCTGAGCCCTTCGAGCCATTGGTGGTTGCTCCGCCCGGCGCTAGCCAGCCGCTCGGGAACCGCGGGAACCGCGACGAGGTCACCTGCTTCGTCAAGTACGCCGCACACGTCCCCGCTATGCGGGGGCGAGCACCGCAGCTTTGACCGCAATGTCCACGACGACGCGCTCGTCGTCGGTCGGTGTACCGCTGAAACGCAGGTGAAAGGGCGGTCATCGGGCTCGCCGTGGATCAGCGCGAGACCGTTTCCCAGCGGCTTTCGGTGACGAGTCGGCTCCGGTTGGAAAGCCATGGGGAGCACGATTCCTGGCACCACCCGAACACCTTTGCCGGGCCCGACCGAAACGGTCGCCGAGCGCAGCGCGTCCCGTGTCCTTCCGCGAGTCGATGGCTCTGATTGGTGCAAGTAAACACCGCCATGGGCGTAGATGGCTTGCACCACATGGCCGTGTACCGGCCCGTTGACCTCGTTTCTGTGCACCCGACGACGTTGGTACGCGCGTTCTGCGTGGTGGAGATTGTTAAAACCCCGCACCAGGACCCGTGCTCGGCCGCGCGCAGGTCCGGGAGGTCCCGCGCCCACGACCCGTGCCACGCACCAGCGACCGAGCAGTACGAATTCCGCCATGGCGGTTCGATAGGACCGACGACGGATGAACTGACCGCAGCGTCTGCTTCGGGCCGGTCCGTCACCGCGGTCGTCCTGAAGTGTGAGATGTCTTCTGCGGTTGGCTGTTCTTGCGTGCGCGGAGATCCGGGTCGTGCCATTCTCGGCGCCGCATGATCGTCTCGTCCTAGGAGTGGATCGGTGCTATCGGTTCGTGCAGGTTCGGTTGTCGCGCTGGCGGCGGTGCTGGGTGCGGGGATCCTGCCCCCGACGGCTTCCGCGCAACCGGATGCTCAAGACCTGGAAGTTCTCTTCGTCGGGGCGCATCCGGACGACGAAGCTTCGTTGCTGTCGACCTTCGGCCGCTGGCAGCACGACCACCAGGTGCGAACCGGTGTCGTGACCATCACCCGCGGTGAAGGCGGTGGCAACGCGGTCGGGCCGGAGGAAGGACCGGCTTTGGGCCTGCTGCGCGAAGGTGAGGAACGCCGTGCTGTCGGAGGTTTCGGCATCTCGGACGTGTACAACTTGGATGACCCCGACCTCTACTACACGGTGAGTGCCCCGCTGACCGAGCAGGCCTGGCACCACGACGAGGTGCTGGCGAAGCTAGTCCGCGTCGTGCGGCAAACCCGGCCCGAGGTCATGGTGACCATGGACCCCGCGCCCACGCCGGGCAACCACGGAAACCACCAGTACGCGGCGCGGCTCGCGCTTGAAGCCTACCGGCGGGCCGCCGATCCTGCGGCCTTCCCCGAGCAGATCAGTGACGAGGGGCTCTCGCCTTGGTCCGTGCGCAGGGTGCTGTCCAACGCGGCCGGCGCGGAGGAGGAAGTCGAAGGAGGTGACTGCGAGAAGCACACCACGCCAGTGGATTCGCCGGGGCCCGAATACTACGTGTACGGGGTAAGCGGTGAAACCAACTGGGAGCAGCGGGAACGCGTCGCGGAACGCGAGTACAAGAGCCAGGGATGGGCCACCCGGCCGGACGTCCCGGGCGATCTCGCGCAGATCGGATGCGACCACCTCACCGAGATGGCCAACCGCGCTCCGTACGTGCCCGGGGCACAAGGAGCGGACGCGCCGCTGCTCGGTGCGCTGTTGGCGATTCCCGGCGGCTTGCCTGCTGGGACCGGGCTTACCGCCACCGCAGAGCGCCCGCGGATCACCGCCGGTGCGAGCACGCCGGTACGGGTCGAGGTGACCGCCCCCGCGAGCACTGTGTTGCAAGCGGGCCGGGTCGCTCTGGGCCTGCCCCCAGGATGGGAAGTCCAGGGCGACGGCGCGTTCGGGCCGCTGGAACCGGGGGCGACCGCAGGAGTCGACCTGACGGTGGCGGTTCCCGGCCAGTACGGACCCGAGCGGGTTCAGGTGCCGGTGCGCGTCGAATCCCCGCAGGGCCGTGGAGAAAGCGAGCTGCGGTTCGACGTCGTGCCGCCGGTCGTGGCCGAGCAGGCACCGCTGCCGGGTGTCGCGGAATTCCAGCGGTGGACCACCGAGGCGCAGCTTCCGTTGCTGCAGAACGAGGTTGCCCCGGTCCAAACGGTCCCGGCCCTTGGCGAACGCGATGTGCAAGTGGTCGTGCGCAACTACAGCGCGAAACCCCGTTCTGGCACGGTTCGGTTCGTGCCACCTCAGGGGTTCGAGGTGCCGAACGCAGAGCAGCCGTTCCAGGCGATCGCTCCCGGGAAGACTTCGGTGCTCACCTTCGAGGTGCGCGGCACGGACCCGGAAATGCCCACCGGAATGCACGGCGGCGATCACTCGTACACCCTGATCACCCGCACCGATGACGGCGCGACGGGTGAGAGGGCCGCAGCCTTGGAACTGGTTCCGGCCACCACGATTCCGCAATCCGGCACCGAGCCGGTGGTGGACGGTGAAGCGGGACCGCAGGAGTACCCGGCCGCAGTGCTCGACGCATCCGCGCTGTGGGAAGGGGAGGAGTGCGCGGCGCCGGATTGTGCTGCCACCGCAAGGTTTTCCTGGCGTGGTGAGACGCTGTACGCACTGGTCGACGTGGTGGACGAGAAGCAGGGCACGGTCCTGGCACCCGAGGACTGCAAGCGGCACTGGCGCTCCGACGCCGTCGAGATCACCATCGACCCGAAGGCGGATTCGGAGAACACGTCGAGCACGTTCAAGGTGGCGGTGCTGCCGACCACCAACGGATCCGGTGCACCCTGCCACGCCAGGGACGCGGACAACCACCAGGGCCCGGCCGAGGAGACCGCGCCCGGCGTCAAGCTCGCGTCCAAGCTGCGCGAGGGTGGGTACACGGTCGAGCTGGCCATCCCGCTGCAGGTGCTGCCCGGTTCGGTCGATCCCCGGAAGCTGGGCCTGAACGTCCTGGTGTACGACTCGGACACCCAGGACCTGATCGGCCAGTCCCGGATCGGCTGGTCAACCTGGGGAGGAGTGCAAGGCGACCCGTACCGCTGGGGCCGGGCGAGCCTCCAGGACCGGCCTGCGGGCCCGCCGGCCCCGCCACCTGCCCCGGTGCTCTCGCTGGACGCGCTGTCCTCCGTGGATTCGCCCCAGTCGATCGACCAGGCGGTACGACTGAACACGTCGCTGGGTGGCGCGCCGCCGGCAGGCGATGCGGGAACCAGGCTCACCGGCGCGCAAGCGGAGCAAGGTGAGGTCCACGCCCGCCTCGAAGTGAACGGACCGGGCCGGGTCCACCTGTTCGTGCTGGACGCCAACGGCGCAGTCCTGGCGGACCAGGGGCTCGAGGTGAACGATCAAGGCGAACGAAACGTCTCGATCAAGATTCCCAATGGCACCCCGGCAAGGGTCTTGGCCGGGTTCACCACTCCTGGAGGAGCCCCAACAGCGTCCGCAACCGATGTCGCCGCAACATCGTGAGCACGTCTCAGCGCGCCGGTGTCGGGGGCCTGCACCTCGGTTTCGACCAGCTGCAGCTCGTCGATCCGGTACGTCAAGTGCCTTATTCCTCGCGGTCGTCGACCAGTTCCGGAACCGGCCTCGTGCCGCCGGGGTCAGCGCCGGGAACCAGCCGGGGAACGTGCGTAGGCTCCCGGTTGCGGGTTGGTCGTGGAGCACAGCGGGGAGTTGTCGTGGAACGGGAAGCGCAGTCGATCACGATCGGAGTGCCTGGTTCGTTCGCGTGGAAGGTGTTCCACGAACGCCACCCGGCCATGATCGAGCAGCTGTGCGCCGCGTTCCCGTTCGGGGCGGGGGTGCGCGACAGGCTCGCGGAACTGCTGCGCGAGACGACCGAGGGAGTCGTCGAACTGCTCGACGACGACGCGCCGGACCACGGCGCCTGGGCGGCATGGGCGGAAGATTGGTTGGGCAGGCCGTGGTCCGAATGCTCCTTCCTGTGGGCGGAGAGCTACTTCTTCCGTAAGCTGCTCGCCGCCATCGGGTACTTCGCGCCCGGTCCGTGGCGCGGTATCGATCCGTTCGCCCCGATGAAGAACGCCGAGCTCCGCAGCGCGGGTGCGGCCGAAACGCTGGCTGCCTTCAACCAGCTGCCGCTGCTCGGGGAGCCCGACCGCGACGACGCGGTGGTGCAGGCCGCAATGTGGGGAAACCAGGCCGACCTCGCATTCCGGATATCGGCGGACGCCGAGGGCACTGCGGCGGGGTTGGTGACCGGCGACAGCCTGTTGTTCTGGTCTCTGTTCGAAGCGCCCGGTCCGGTCCACCTCGTCGCCGACAACTCCGCTGGAGAACTGGCCGCCGACCTGGTGCTGGTCGATCACCTGCTGACGACCGGCCGCGCGGACCGCGTCGTCCTGCACGTCAAACCGAACCCATACTACGTCTCCGATGCCACGCCCGCCGACGTGCTCGGCGTCCTGCGTCACCTGATCGAGCTGGCCGGGGAGGTGGGCTCGGTCGGGCGGCGCGTCTGGGACGGCTTGCGGGCCGGTCGGATCGAGGTGCGTGACCACCCGTTCTTCTGCGCTCCGCTGGACTACCGCGCCATGCCGGACGACCTGCGCGAGGCGTTCGCGTCCGCCTCGGTCACCATCATGAAGGGCGACCTGAACTACCGGCGGCTCGTCGGTGACCGGTATTGGCCCGCTACCACGTCCTTCGTTGATGTCACGTCGTACTTCCCGGGCCCGGTCGTCGCGTTGCGGGTCCTGAAATCCGAGGTCGTGGTGGGACTCGACGAAGCGACCACGGCGACGTTGGACAAGACTGGCGATGCCTGGCGGACCAGCGGTTCGCACGCACTCATCCAGGCGGCTCGGCCGGTCTGAACGCCGATCGGCCGGCGCGGTCGTGCCGGGTACGAGCCGTGCACGATCCGGCTGGCAGCCTTCCCCTTGGTGCGTTTGCGAACATAACCTGTTCGACTCCGCGGTGTGCGGGTCGAAGCCCATGAGGGATCCGAGTTCCTGGCCTACCGATGTGCGGCGTCTTCGGGACTAAGTCGGGGTGGACCGCGGTAGAGGGGCTTAGTGCCTCGCACTAGCTTTGAGGTTCCCCAGTGCTTGCGGATCGCGGTGCGGGAATTGCCCGCATCGGTTCTGGGGATTCGCCACCGGGCGAGTAGACCTGTTAGCCGAATTGGCAAGCTGGAGTTCGCTATCCGCCCCTCTGGGTAGTTGCGCATGCTGGCAGCAGAACAGACACCGCCCTCGGTGTGGTCCGGCCCGCTGACGCGCGCGGTGGCGGGAACTGCTTGGACGGGGACGCCCGTTGCGGCGAGGTCGTGGTAGGTGGTTGCGCCGCAACGGGTTTCAGGTCAAATGCCGGTCGGGGTCTCGCGCACGGTTTGGGCGATGTTGGCGAGCCCGAGTTGGTCGAAGGCTTCGGCGGCGATGTGGCTGCCGATGAGCAGGCTTGAAGTCGCTGCCGGCGAGGGCGCGTTGAGCACGTGGATCGCGCGCGGGGTGTGGCTGATTACGAAGTCGTCGACCAACTCGCCGGTGGCCTTGACGGCCTGCGCCCGCACGCCGCTGCCGTGCCGGCGCAGGTCTTCGCCGTTGATCTCCGGGATCATCCGGCGCACTTCGCGGACGAACAGCGGCCAGATCAGCGATCGGCCGATTTCCGCGAGGCCGTAGCGCCAATAGCGTCGCGCGAGCCCGCGCATGGCGGGATCGCGCAGCAGTTCGTGCAGCATGCGCGGGTCGACGTCGCGCCACCGGTATCCCTGTCGCGCCAGGGCGGGCACTGCGTTGGGTCCCACGTGCACGGTGCCATCGAGCATCGGTGTCACGTGCACGCCGAGGAAGGGGAGGCCCGGGTCGGGAACCGGGTAGACCGGGTTGTTGATCAGCCCGCGGCGGGCCGGGCGGATCTCGGCGTACTCCCCGCGGAAGGGCATGATCCGCACCGGCGGCCGGTGCCCGGCGGCTTCGGCGATCTTGTCGCTGTGCAGGCCGGCGCAGTTGACGATGATCCGGGCCCGGACCTCGCCGGTGGGTGTGTGGACGGCCGTCCGGTCACGGCCGGCGGTGAACGACCGCGCTGGCGAGTTCGTGCGCAGGTCGGCGCCGAGTTCGGTGAGCTCGGCCGCGAAGGCGCGGCACACCTGGCCGAAGTCGGTCATCGCGGTGTCGGCGACCGCCAACGCGCCAACCCCGGCGACGTGCGGTTCCCGCTCGGCGATCTCGGCGCGGTTCAACCGCTGCACCGTGACGCCGTTCTCCCGGCCTCGGACTGCGAGCGCGTCCAGTCGCGGCAACTGGTCCTTGGCCGTGGCGACCACGATCTTGCCGGTGCGCTTGACCGGCACGCCGTTCTCGTCGCAGTAGCGGATCATCGCCTCCCCGCCGACGCGGGCCAGCCGCGCTTTGAGGCTGCCCGGCGCGTAGTAGAGGCCACTGTGAATCACGTTGCTGTTGTGCCCGGACTGGTGCGCGCCCCAGCGCGATTCCTTCTCCAGGACGGTCACGGAGGCATCCGGGTATGCGCGCAGCACCGCCCTCGCCGTTGCCAGCCCGAGCAATCCACCGCCGATGATTGCGACGTCGACGTCACCGGACATCCGGGAACCTTCCTCTCGCATTGAACCGCTGCGAATGTATACAGTCGCTGCGGACACGAGTCTTCGACATCAACTCGATGGCCGGCAAGCCACCGTCGGTGATGTGGGAGTACCTGTTCACCGACGACGACGCTGCCGCCACCGCGCGTGCCTGGTGCCTTGATGGGGCTCTGATCGCGAAGTGGCTGGCCACCGGCCAGGGCACCGGGTGAGCGATCCCGCGCGCGGTCGGCGGTTCGGCGCTATCGACGAGCTTCGGGCCTCGGTCGTGTTCCTCACGGCGCCATGGATCGTCCGCTAAACGGTGGTGGGCCTGATCGAAACGGCAGGGGTGACCCGCTTCTTCCCGGACCGGGCAGCGGTGAACCAGGAGCGCGCCCGCCGGTCAGATCCCCCCGTCGCGGAACTTTTCGATCATCCGGCGGTCGCGCTTCGTGGGCCGTCCGGCGCCCCGCTCGCGGCGGGCCACCGGCATCGAGACCTCCGGCGGCGGGGCCGGCGTCCGGTCGATGTAGCAAGTGGAGGCATCGGCCGCGCCGACGCGCCGCTGGATCACCCGCACCACCTCGACGATCCGGGTCCGGTCGCCGACGCGCGCTCGGATTTCGTCGCCGGGGCACACGGTGGTCGCGGGCTTGGCGGGGCGGTCGTTGACGCGCACGTGCCCGCCACGACAGGCCGCGGCGGCGTCCGGACGGGTCTTGGTCAGCCGGACGGCCCAAAGCCAGCGATCAACACGGGTGGACTCCACAGCACTACATGATTGCACGACCAGCCAAGGCCCGAAGCGGGTGCGGCCGCCGGCCTTCAGGTGACTCCCTGACACGGCACCGGACCTGATTGATCATCTCAAGCGAAGCATCGAGATCCAGGCAGCGGTCCACCGTTTCGTCGAAGCTGGCGCTGAGTTCGCGCACCACGTACGGACTGCATCGTGTTCGCCGCATTCGAAAGCGCTGGTGGGAAAGGAGAATCCGACGCTTTGGCGGCGGACGGCATCCCGGCGCGATCGACACTCCTGGACAAATGGTGTTCGCCATGCGCTTGCTACAGGGCGACCTCGCCTGCGAAGCGGAGCAGATCTCCCTCGGTGATGTCGATACGGCAAGCCTTGGCTGCCTGGCCGTCGAAACGGAGCGGTTTGCCCGCGCGCTCCGTCGGTTCGGGTGGCTCGCTGCGCAGCGCTAGTCGAGCGCTATTCGTGGGGTCGCGCCCTGGCAGGCCGTGGCGTTCTCACACGGTTCGGGCGCGATCTCGCGAGGAAACGAATGCACGTTCGTAAGAGTGCTCCGCAGCGCGGTGGGGCGGCGGGAAATGCACACTGGGCCCGTCAGGTCAGGCGTGCCGGAGGGGGCTATGACGGGTGTTCGAGATTCGGTCGGGGATTGGCCTTCGCTGCTCGTGGAGGAGTGGGCCGATACACGCGACACGCTGCACATGTGGACCCAGATCGTGGGGAAGGTCCGGTTGGCGATGGAGCCCATGGTCAACCACTGGTGGCAGGTTCCGCTGTACGTCTCGGCTCGCGGGCTGACCACCTCGGTGATGCCGCACGACGGGCGGGCGTTCGACATCGAGTTCGACTTCTGCGCACACCAGCTGCACATCCGATCCAGCAGCGGCGACGCGCGGCAGGTCCGGTTGGAGCCGAAATCGGTCGCGGAGTTCTACCGGGAGACCATGGCCGCGCTCCGCGAGCTCGACCTGCCGGTTTCCATCTGGACGATGCCGAGGGAGATCGAGCATGCCATTGCGTTCGAGGAAGACACCGAACACGCCTGCTACCGCCCGGAGCACGCGCACCTGTTCTGGCGGCAGCTGCTCGCCGCTCACCGGGCGCTGACCGCGTTCCGGTCCCGGTTCGTGGGGAAGGTCAGCCCGGTCCACTTCTTCTGGGGCGCGATGGACTTGGCGGTCACCCGGTTCTCCGGCCGCACGGCACCGCAACATCCCGGTGGTGCCCCCAACTGCGCGGACTGGGTGATGGTCGAGGGTTATTCCCACGAGCTCAGCAGCTGCGGCTTCTGGCCGGGCGGACCCGGAGAGGGAACCTTCTACTCGTACGCGTACCCCGAACCCGCCGGGTATACCCAGCACCCGGTCCGCCCCGACGACGCCTTCTACAGCCCCGAGGTCGGCGAGTTCCTGCTGCCCTACGAAACCGTGCGTACCGCGGCGGACCCGGATGCAACCCTGCTCGAGTTCCTGCAGACCACCTATGAAGCCGCCGCCGAACGCGGCGGCTGGGACCGCAGCCAGCTGGAAACTCCCCGGTAATCGAGGCGTGGTGCGCCTGGGGCGTCGGTTGCCGAGGCGGCTCTTCGGCTAGGTGAGCAGTTCGCGGATGTCTTCTGCGTTCAGGCCAGCACCGAACAGATTGCCCTCGTCCATCATGCCGGCGAACAATTCGCTCTTGCGGGCTTTGAGCGCCACCACCTTCTCTTCGATGGTGTCCCTGGCGATCAGCCGGTACACCATGACGTTCCGCGTCTGCCCGATGCGGTGGGTCCGGTCCACCGCCTGCGCCTCGGTCGCGGGATTCCACCACGGGTCGAGCAGGAAGCAGTAGTCAGCCTCGGTCAGGTTCAGCCCGAACCCGCCAGCTTTCAGGCTGATGACGAAAACCGGGGCCGATCCTTCCTTGAAGCGCTTGAGCACCGATGCCCTGGCCCGGGTCTTTCCGTCGAGGTAGCAGTAGTCCAGTCCTTCGGTCGCCAGCCGGGCGCGCACCGTATCCAAAAATCCGGTGAACTGGCTGAATACCAGTGCACGGTGTCCACCGGCGGCCACGTCCCGGAGTTGATCGATCAGCGTGTCGAGCTTGGCGGAGGGCATGTCCCGGTGCTCGTCGTCAACGAGCCCGGCGTGCAGGCTGAGCTGACGCAACAACGTCAGCGAACGGAGAATGGTGAACCTGTGCTTGTTCATGTCGTCGATCAGACCGAGCACCTTTTGCCGCTCTCGTTGCAGGTGGGTCTGGTAGAGCTTGCGGTGCCGCGGATGCAGGTCGACGTTTAGGACCTGCTCCTGCTTTTCCGGGAGATCGGCGACGACCTGTTCCTTGGTGCGGCGCTTGACCAGTGGTCTTACTCGTCGCCGAAGTTGAGCGAGCAGTTCGGTGTCGGCCTGCTTCTCGATTGGAGTCCCGTAGTAGTGACGGAATTTCGTCGGGTTCGGAAACAACCCGGGCGAGGTGATCGACAACAGCGACCACAGCTCCATCAGATTGTTCTCCATCGGCGTTCCGGTGACCGCGAGTTTGAACTCGGCGGGCAGGCGCCGGGCGCATTGGTAGATCTTCGACTGGTGGTTCTTGACGAACTGGGCTTCGTCCAGGATCAGCCCGGCCCACGGCAGCGCGTGGTATTCGTCGAAATCGATGCGGAACAACGCGTATGACGTGATCACCACATCGGCGCTTTCGATGGCCGCGTCGAGGCTCTGTCCCCGGCGCTGCCGGGTCTCGGTGATCGGCACGGTCGTCAGGCCAGGGGCGAATCGGTCCGCCTCGGTCGCCCAGTTCGACACCACGCTAGTCGGCGCCACGATGAGGAAGGGCCCGCCGTCCGGTTCGGTGTCCTTGGCGTGGCACATCAATGCCAACGACTGCACGGTCTTGCCGAGCCCCATGTCATCCGCGAGGATGCCGCCGAGGCGGTGCTGCCACAGAAACGCCAGCCATTCGAAGCCGTCCCGCTGGTACGGGCGCAGTCGGGCCGCGAGCGTAGCGGGAAGATCGGGCGAATCCAGCGACCCGAGCGACAACAGGCCCTGCACCTGCTTGTGCCAGGCGGTCGCCTGGCCGTCGACGACACCGAGTGCGGCAAACTCATCCCACAGCCCAGCCTGGAAGCGGCTGATCCGCAGCGTTTCTCCTGGTGAATCGTGCAGCGTGCGCGCTTCCTCGATCAGCCTGTACAGCGTCTGCAACTCGGGCTTCTGCAGCGAGAAGTACGCTCCATCATCGAGCAACAGGTGCGTCTGGTCCATCGCCAGAGCCGAGAAAACCTGGGCGAACGGCACCTCCGTTCCCGCGATCCTGATGCTCACACCAAGGTCGAACCAGTCTGTTTCGCCGGAAACGCCGTGGGTCGCCACGCCGATCTGCAGCGAGTCGCTTACCTCGCGGTAGTCGGCTGGCTCCCCGCTGATCTCGACGGCAACGCCCGGCTGGTCGTCAAGCAGCGGTAACAACTCGGTAGTGAACCGCATGGTGTCGATGGCGTCGAGCTCGGTGTTGTTGAGCGCGGCGGGACCGCTGCGGCCGGGCTCGGGATCATCGCTGCGCAGACCGAATTGGTCCAGCGGCGCCTTGAGCCCGGTGAGCACTTCGCGCTCGGCGACCAAGTCGCGATAGCCCGCGGCACCCGTCTGTTCCGCGGCCAGCGGCGCGCGTCGCTGCACCTCACCGATGTCGTAGGCCCACTCCCAGCTGAGTTTTAGATTATGCCTAGTGCGGTAGTTGGCACGCAGCACGAGCATGGGATCCGAGATCGCTGGTGGGGTGAACGACTCATCGGTGGAGATGATCGGTGCCAGGTGGCGCAGCCGAGGGTAGTACTCCTGGCTGAACCGGGCGCTTTCGGCGGTTGGGATTTCCAGTCGCTGGCCGCTGCGCACCATTTGCCGGAGCTGTTGCGGCACGCCTCTTACGAGCTTGACAAGGCGAAGCTGGACCTGGCCGAGCTCGACGTCGCCTCGAAGCCGTGCGCGGTCGACGCATACCGCGCCATGCCCCTCGCGGCCGATGAACAGGATCGGCACGGCGTCGGTGATCTCGCCGTCGATGTGCAACGCGGGGGCGACCGCCAGCGTGCCGTCGTGCTCCCTGGCGTCCAGACAGAGCTCGCCGGCATAGCGCGCGACATCGCCGAGCACCTTGCGCGCGTGCACCAGCCGCAGCCCGACCGCCTCGGCTTCGTCCAGCAGCGGCCACAACTGTCGGGAGCCGAATTCGGATAGGTCGATGGTCTTGACCTCGCCGTAGTAGCTCGAATGGCGCGAGCTCGCCTGGTAGAAGGCGTACAGCTCCTGCAACACCCGCAGGTGCGAGTCCAGGTATTCGCCGTTGTAGTAATGCGGCGATCCCATTTTGGACCAGCTCAGGTTTCCGGCGACCCAGCCGGACCTGCCCGGCCGCACAAGCCGAGCCATCAACCTGGGTGCCGGAGCCGCCGCCCGGCCGAATGCCGGGGGCTGCTGCACGGAAAGTTCGATCGCCACCGGCAACGCATCAGCACGATACGTCGGTCTGGTCGTCTTGGGTTCGAGTAGTGCGCCCAGGACCCGTTCCCAGTTGTCTGCCTGCTCTCGACGTGCGCTCGGTTGTTTCTTCTTCTGAGCCGGCCGCGCCGGACGCACCGCGACCGGGCGCTTCTTTCCTTCCTGCGTCGCGGTCAGCACAAGAGCGACCACGTGCTTGCAGTTGAACGAGACCGGACAGTCGCACTCGCCTTTCGCGAACCCGAGAGACGCGCCGCCGAGCGCGCGGAAGTAAGCCACTGTCTGGTAGAAATCGCCGTTTTGGCCGTGCACGGTGCCGGCGAGGGCGTTTTCTGGATCGTCCCAGTGCATCCGCACGACCGCGTGCTGCTCGGCGTACCGCACACCACGCGCGTATGAGCGATCGTCGACAACGGCGCGCAGGGTGTCGAGATCGACATCGTGCAAGGAAACGAGCTGCATGCGGGCACATTATCGTTCGCCACAGGTGCCCTGCGCCGGTGGCATCGGCCGGCTGCGTCAGCCGAGGGCTCGGTCGAGGTTGAAGGCGGCGCTGATCAGGGCGAGGTGCGTGAACGCCTGGGGGAAGTTGCCCAGCTGCTCGCCGGTGTGGCCGATCTCCTCCGCGTAGAGGCCGAGGTGGTTTGCGTAGGTGAGCATCTTCTCGAAGGCCAGCCGGGCTTCTTCGAGGCGTCCGGCGCGGGTCAGTGCCTCGACGTACCAGAACGAGCAGATCGAGAACGTGCCCTCGGTGCCCGGCAGCCCGTCCGGGCTGGCCTGCGGGTCGTAGCGGTAAACCAGCGAGTCCGACACCAGGTGCTCGCCCAGCGCGTCGAGCGTGGACAGCCACTTCGGGTCCGTCGGGGAGACGAACTTGGCCAGCGGCATCATGAGCACCGCGGCGTCGAGCACGTCGTCGTCCTCGTGCTGGACGAACGCGTGCCTTTTATCCGACCAGCCGCGCTTCATGATCTGCCGGTAGATCGTGTCGCGGGCCTGCCGCCATCGCGGGATGTCGGCGGGCAGACCCCGGTGGTTGGCCAGCCGCATGGCGCGTTCGATCGCCACCCAGCACATCAGCCGCGAGTACAGGAAGTTCTTGCGTCCGCCGCGGGTTTCCCAGACGCCCTCGTCGGAGCGGTCCCAGTTGGCGCAGACCCAGTTCACCACGTCGACCACTTCGTCCCAGCGCTCGCTGGAGATCGGCGCACCCCACTTGTCGTAGAGGTAGATCGAGTCGATCAGCGCCCCGTAAATGTCCAGTTGGAACTGGTGGACGGCGGCGTTGCCGACGCGCACGGGGGCGGAGCCCAGGTAGCCGCTGAGGTGGGAGATTTCGCGTTCGGGCAGTTCGCTGCGCCCATCGATGCCGTACATGATCTGCAACGGTCCTGACGAGTCGCAGTGGCGGAGGTCGACGTGCTCGGACAGGAACCCCATGAACGCCTCGGCCTCTGCGGTGAACCCCAGCCGCAGCAGGGCGTACACGCAGAACGCGGCGTCGCGGATCCACACGTAGCGGTAGTCCCAGTTCCGCGCGCCGCCGATGCTTTCCGGCAGGCTCGTCGTCGGCGCGGCCACGATCGCGCCGGTCGGAGCGTAGGTGAGCAGCTTCAGCGTCAGCGCGGATCGGTGCACCATCTCCCGCCACCGACCGCGGTAGCGGGACGCGGACAGCCACTGCCGCCAGAACCGCACCGTGGCGTCGAACTCGCGTTCGGCTTCGCCGAGCGGGCACGTCCGCGGCATCACCTCGCCGCCGACCTGGTCGAGGGCGAACACCGCGACCTCACCCTCGTGCAGCTTGAACGCCGACCAAACGTCCGTCCCATCAAGCTCGACCGGCACGCTCGCGGTCAGCGCCAGGGATAGCGACTCCGACTCGAAGATCGCGTGGCCGCCCTCGATGCGCAGGGTGTGCGAACATGTGGCGTAGTCGAACCGAGGGGCCACCCGGGCGCGGAACGGCAGCGACCCCCGTACGCACACCACCCGGCGGATCAGCCGGTGCCGGCCGGCCTCGCGCGAGTCGTCGACGATCGGCATGAAGTCCTGGATCTCGCCGACGCCATCCTCGGCGAAGAACCGGGTGATCAGCACGTTGGTGTCCGGGAAGTAGAACTGCTTGGTCCGCGCGGGCACGTCGGCCGCGAGTTCGAACGAGCCGCCCCGGTCGGCGTCGAGGATGGCGGCGAAGACGCTCGGACCGTCGAAGCGGCCGCAGCAGTACCAGTCGATCGTGCCGTTGGTGCCCACCAGCGCCACGCTGCGCAAGTCGCCGATCAACCCGTGGTCGGCGATCGGCAGGAACCCCGAAGGTTGTTGACTCGGAGTCACGGGCGCCTCCCGCGTGGCGTTGCCCGTACGCCTGCTCGCCGGCGCCGGGTCCGACACCCTCGTTCTACTCTGCGCCCGGGCGCTGCACCAGTGCGATCGAGCGTGGCCCGGCGGAATCCGCCGGGCCACCGCTGCACCGTGCCTGCGAGGGGCGTCAGGTCAGCTTGATCTGCCGGTTCACGTCCTTGTAGAGCAGGTAACGGAACTTGCCCGGACCACCCGCGTAGCAGGCCTGCGGGCAGAAGGCTCGCAGCCACATGAAGTCACCGGCCTCGACCTCCACCCAGTCGTCGTTGAGGCGGTACACCGCCTTGCCTTCGAGGACGTAGAGGCCGTGCTCCATCACGTGCGTCTCGGCGAACGGGATCACCGCGCCGGGCTCGAACGTCACGATGTTGACGTGCATGTCGTGCGAGAGGTCGTTCGGGTCGACGAACCGAGTGGTGGCCCACGCACCGTTGGTGTCGGGCATCGACGTCGGCTCGATGTCCTGCTCCTGAACGGCGAACGCGTTCGGGTTCGGGTAGCCCGCCACCGGCTCGTAGGCCTTGCGGACCCATTGGAAGGTCGCCGCTGCGTCGGACTCGTTGGCCACCGACCAACTGCCGCCCGCCGGGAGGTACGCGTACCCGCCCGCGGTGAGGACGTGCTTCTCGCCCTCGATGACGACGTTCAGCGTGCCGGTGAGCAGGAACAGCACCGACTCGACGCCGCTCTCCGGTTCCGGCTCGGTGCTGCCACCGCCGGGCGAGACCTCGACGATGTACTGCGCGAACGTGGTGGCGAACCCGGCGATCGGTTTGGCGAGGATCCACGCGCGGGTGCCGTCCCACCCGGGCAGGTTGCTGGTGACGATGTCGCGAAGCACGCCACGAGGGATGACGGTGTACGCCTCCTTCACGACCGCCCGGTCGGTCACCAGCGTGGTCTGCGACGGCAGGCCGCCCGCGGGGGCGTAGTACGTCGGCTCGCTCAAGTTGCAACTCCTGTCTTGATCGACGTTCACACGCTGCCGTGCAGTGCTTGCCGGGTGCGCCGCGGGCGCAGCGATGTATGACGTGGACAGCGTAAGTCCCCGAAGCGGCTCGGGGACTGCCCGAGGTCTACGTATACATCACACTCGGAGGTTGCTAAACCGCGCTGAATCGGTTTGGCCCCACGGGGCCCTTCGCGCCGCGTTGCTGGACTCTGCCGCCACCACACAGCGGCGGGGTCGATGCCCTGTCTCTGCGGGAACTCGCGCGGGACATCGGCGTCAGCCGCGCCGCGCCGCGACGGGATTTCATGGACAAGCGGGCGCTGCTGAACGCGTTCGCACTGCGCGGGTTCGAGCGCCTGACCGCCGAGCTCGACGCGGCCGCGGCCGCTGAGGGCCCGTTCCGCCGCAGGCTGGCCGCGATTGGCCCGGGCTTACGTCCACTTCGCGGTGCACGATTCGGACCTGATCGAGCTGATGTTCGTCCGCAAGCACGCGCCGGATGCCTCGGACGAGCTGGTCGCGGCGTGCCACCAACTGAGAACGTTGATGCTCGCGGTCATCGCGGACGGTCAGCGCAGCGGTGACGTGCACGACGGCGGAACTGAGGGCGTCGGCCTCTCGTGTTCGCCGGCCTGCACGGCTTCGCCAGCCTGGCGGCCAGCGGCATGCCCCTGAAAACCAGCATCGACGCCGCCCTTGACGGCATCCTGGACGAGATCCAGCACGGCGTCACGCCCCGTTGACTGGGTCGGGTGCGGGGGCCACCGGCACCAACATGCTGGGCGCGGGTGCTCCTCACCAGGTCCGTTCCCTCCGGCGGGCCGCTTGCGCCGGGAGCGCTCATGCTGATGTTGTGTCCCAGCGATCCTTGGATGTCAAATGAGGGCGATGAGCTACCAGCAGTACGGTGATCCGGAGGTCCTCGAACTCGTCGAGCTGCCGATGCCGAAGGTGGCGCCGGGCGAGGTGCTGATCAGGGTGCGCAGCGCCGCGGTGAACCCGGTGGACTGGAAGGTGATGGCGGGGTACCTCGACGGCGCGATGCAGACGTTCTTCCCGGTGGTGCCGGGCTGGGACGTCGCAGGGGTGGTCGAGTCGGTAGGGCTTGATACACCGGAGTTCCTGCCCGGCGAGGAGGTCATCGCGTACGCGCGCAAGGACTTCGTCCACGACGGGACATACGCGGAGTTCATCCCGGTCCCGGCACGGTCGGTGGCGCGGAAACCGGCCGCCGCGAACTGGGACCAGGCCGCGGGGCTCCCGTTGGCGGGGCTGACCGCCTACCAACTGCTCACCCGGCTCGGCACCCAATCCGATGACATCGTGCTGATCCACGCCGCCGCAGGGGGAGTCGGGGTGCTCGGTTCGCAGATCGCGCTGGCCAAGGGCGCGCGCGTGATCGGCACCGCCTCGGAGCGCAACCACGAGTTCCTCCGGTCGCTCGGCGTCGAGCCGGTCGTCTACGGCGAGGGCCTGGTCGAGCGCGTGCGCGCGTTGGCGCCGGACGGCGTCGACGTGGTTGCCGACTTCGTCGGGGGAGCCCTGCCGGTCACGCAGGCGGTCCTGCGCAGCGGCGGGCGCCACGGCTCGATCGCCGACGCCTCCGTCGCGGACGCGGGCGGGACCTACGCCTGGGTTCGCCCCGAAGGCGACGACCTGCAGGTGCTCGCCGATCTCGTCGATGCAGGAAAGCTGTCCGTGCCAATCGCCGAGGTCTTCCCGCTGGAACGAGCGGCCGAGGCGCTGCGGCTGAACCAGACCGGCCACGTCCGGGGCAAGATCGCGCTCAACATCAGCCGCTGAGCAACCATCACTGGGCTCGTTTTGTGAAGCGGTGCAAATGGCGGAACCTCAGGGGCCTTCTCGACTCCGGGATCCCCGATGCGTGTATGACAAGAACTGAGCGCTGCGTGGTGAGGGGCTGCCGGTGGATTGGGGCGCCGATACGATCGACGCATGAGCTTCGCGATCTCGATCCCGCAGTTCTTCGCCGACGGCGAGTTCGACGCTCCCGGCTTCGCGGCGCACCTGAAGCGCGTCGAGGAACTCGGCTTCGAAAGCGCGTGGACCCAGGAGCAGGTGCTGGGCACGATGCCTCAGCTGAGCCCGATCGAGACGATGACCTTCGCGGCGGCCTGCACCGACCGGCTGCGGCTGGGCTGCGCGGTGCTGGTGACCACCCTGCACAACCCCGTGCACCTCGCGAAGAGTCTGAGCACGCTGGACCAGATGTCCCGGGGTCGCCTCGAAATCGGCGTCGGCACGGGCGGCAAGGGCCGGATGTTCGCCGCGTTCGGCGTCGATCCCGAGCGTATCGCCGGCCGGTTCACCGAAGGCCTGGAGCTGATGAAGCAGCTGTGGACCCAGCCCCGGGTGACCTTCGACGGTCGCTTCTGGCAGCTCGAAGACGCCGCGATGGAGCCCAAGCCATTCCAGAAACCGCATCCACCGATCTGGTTCGGCGGCAGCAGCCCGGCGGCGCTGCGCCGCGCGGTACGGCACGGCAACGGCTTCTTCGGTGCCGGATCGTCGCCCACCGCGCAGTTCGCCGAGCAGGTCCGCACCGTGGTGGCCGCGCTCGCCGAGCAGGAGCGGGACTCGGCCGAGTTCCCGATCGCCAAACGCGTCTACGTCGCGATCGACGAATCTCCCGAGCGAGGGCGGGAGCGGATGAACGCGGCGCTGGCAAGGCTTTACGGCAGACGTTCCGCGACCATCGAGTCCGCCGCGGTCGCCGGAACACCGGAGGACTGCGTGCGGGCGTTGCGCGAGGTAGAAGCCGCCGGCGCGCAGCGCATCCTGCTCAGCCCGATGTTCGACCACGCCGAGCAGACCGAACGCCTGGCGGCCGATGTCTTGCCGCAGCTGCGGTGATCCGCGCGCCGTATGATCTTGCCATCGCGGTGTGGAAGCGATTTTCCGGAAACCGTCCACGATGGACTGTCAGGAGAACGGGGTGCGCGGCTGCTGCTGAAGTTCGTCGTCGATGGTGATCTCCACCCGCTCGTCGTAGAAGCAGGCGAGACCGGCGATCTTCTGGCTTTCCGGGAGCGGCGTCCGGTAGGTCCAAACGATGTCGGCGTGTTCGGTGCCGTCGATCACCGCGTTCCAGTACGTCGCGGTTCCTTTGTACGGGCATTGGGTTCGCCGCTCCGATGGCCGCAGCAAGTCGGCCCGGACGTCGGTCAGCGGGAGGTAGTAGCGCGGCGGCAGCCCGGTCTCGAACAGGACGTGCGGGCGGTGCGAGTCGGCCACGACGACGCCGCCGATCCGCACTGTGACATGCCGCGAGCTGGCCAGGACGTCGACCCGCTTGTACGGGTCGCGGGCGTGGACGTACACGGGCTCGTCCTCCTCGAACCACTCGTCCATCGCGCCCCACTCGAGCCGCACCAGGCCCGGCGCCGCGGAGGAGTCCGGGAACCGGACGGCTGCGCCCTCGGCGACGGTTCCATCGATCAGCACGTCGTGCACGTCACCGTCCCCAACGCGGTCGATGTGGCGTGTTTCACCGGTCTGGCGCAGCTTCGCCTGGACGTCCTCCGCCGGTAGGTAGTAGGTCGGGTAGTAGGGGCGCTCCCAAACGAGCATCGGACCCCGGGTGTCCGCGACCAGTCGGCCGCGGAGGTAGGCCCGCACCCGTTTGGGCGATCGCTGGATCTTTGGCCGCTCACAGGTGTTGTCGGTCATCGCGCCCTCCGATGTCGTGCGGTACCCCCCATCTTGGCTCGTCGGCGCATGGCGGGCCAGCAGTCCTAACTGGATGATCCAGCGGGGTGGGACCTGGGCCATTCGGACGCGCCTGCTGGGCGCACTGTCTGAAGTCGGACGGGCACGCGGCGTAGCGCGGGCGAACGCCCAATTTCCGGGGTGGCCGGAGGGCTTGATCTCGCGCCCGGCCTTGGGCAAGCTGTTCGCGCAGAACGGGCGGGTCGGGGGCTCAGGCGTGGCACGCCGGGCAAGCGTCCGAGAAGTGGACGCGGCATGCCCTGGAGGCACGAGGAATGCTCACCCCCGACGACGTGCACAACGTTGCGTTCGCCAGGACGTGGCGGCGCAACCGCGGCTTCGACGAGGCAGAGGTCGATGAGTTCCTCGAACGCGTCGAGGCGACGCTGCGAGGGAAACGGCTGGTGACCGTGCGCGACGTGCTGACCGCCCGGTTCAGCCCAGGCAAACCTGGCCGGGCCTACAAGAAGACCCAGGTCGCCGAGTTCCTGGACCAGATCGCGCTGACCCTGATGAAGCTGGATGTGCGGGAGTCGCAGCGCCGCGGGCAGCGGGGGAGCGGCGCGGCGAGCGAGCGGAAAACTGTCCTCCGGCGCGTCGACCGGGCTGTGGCGGCGCCGCAGCCCGAACCGGTGCAGCGGGCCGCTGAGCTCATGCCACCGGGCGTCGAGGGCTTCGACGGCCACGCGACGTCGCAGTTTGCGCTGGACAAGGTTGAAGTCGACGCGTTCGTGGACCGCGTCGAAGCCACACTCCGCGGCGCCGACAACCTCACCGCGCAGGACGTGCTGGGCGTCCGGTTCAACCCTCCCGGGCCGGGCCAACCGGGTTACCAGGAGGCCAGCGTCTTCGCCTTCCTCGTCATGGTCTCCACGATCATCAAGAACATGACACCACAACAGGGGGACCTTCCGACGCAGCGCATCCCGATCGGCCGCGCCTTCCCAGGCCCGGTAGGACCGGAGATACCCCAGCTCACGTCGGAGGCGATCGGCAGCGTGGTGCTCAGCGGTTCGACGGCAGGCAAGTGCGGCTACGACGAGGCTCAGGTCGACGACTTCCTGGACCGCGTCGCCGCGACCCTGCGCGGCACCGACACGTTGACCTCGAAGGACGTGCAGGCCGTCGTCTTCCGCGAGCAGCCCGTAGGCGGCGCCGGCTACGACCAGGCGGAAGTCGAATCGCTGCTGGACCTCATCGCGGATCGCCTGGACAGCGACGCCCCGCCAGCGCCGGTGGGCGTTCGCTCCGGACGGGACCGGGGGGAACGCCCACGCGGTTGATCACGAGCCCGGCTCCATCAGCTGCGCAGTGCCTTGCGGGACCACACGTTGCCCAGGTACTGGGTCGCCTGCACCAGCGCGATGATGATCAGCACCGCGATCGCGGTGATGTCCCACTCGAAGTGCTGGTAGCCGTAGGTGATGGCGAAGTCCCCGAGCCCGCCGCCGATCCCGCCCGCGACCGCCGTCCTGTCGACGACCGCGACGAACACGAAGGTGTGGCCGAGGAACAGTCGAGCTTGGCATTGAGGGCGAAGTTGTTGTTGATGAGCAGCCTGAGGTCGTGGTTCTACGAATTGCACGGTGCCCGAGGCGATGTTGGACCTTCGATGAACTCGGACGGCACGGGGGCCGGGGTCCTGCTCCCGCGGGACAAGCCGACCTCCGCCCGCGCCTACGGCTGGATGCTGGGCAGCAAGGAGAACTTTCGAGGTGGATCGCGAGTTCATCCTCGGTACGCTGGTCGAGTGCCCCCAATTGCGTGGACATTGCCCAGAAGAACCGGCAGTTGTTCTACCACGCTGTGCGCTACCTCGTCCAGGAAGCCGGCATCGACCAGTTCATCGACCTGGGCTGCGGCTTGCCGACGGTCAACAACGGGTGTCGGCTCCTACGAGCACGATGGGGTGCTCCGAAAGCCCAGATGCCCCGGCGATTTCGCGTGAAATCGCCCTTAACGAGGTGCGGCGCCGTTGTTGAACAATGCGCTGCCCAAGGCGCGATGCTGGGGCGAGCGGGCATCGGGCGTCGGCTGGTCGGGATGGCAGGATAGGGCCGTTATGCTTGACTTCCCCGATCTTCCTGTGCGTTCCGTGCTCGACGACGTCACCCGTGCTCTTTCCGTGCACGGCGCGGCGGTGCTGGTGGCTCCGCCAGGCACCGGGAAGACGACGTTGGTCCCGTTGGCGCTTGCCGAGCAGGGCCTGCGCGTCGTGGTCGCCGAGCCGCGGCGGTTGGCGACCCGGGCCGCGGCGGAGCGAATGGCGAGCCTGCTCGGCGAAAAGGTCGGGCAGCGCGTGGGGTACTCGGTTCGGGGCGAGCGCCGTCGTGGTGCGGAAACGGTCGTCGAGGTGGTGACCTCCGGCCTGTTGGTGCGGCGGCTGCAAGCCGACCCCGAGCTGTCCGGGGTCGACGTGGTGATGCTCGATGAATGCCACGAGCGGCATCTCGACGCGGATCTCCTCCTGTCGTTGCTGCTGGATGCGCGGGACGGTCTGCGGCAGGATCTCCAGGTGCTGGCGACCTCGGCCACGGTGGCGGCCGGCCGGGCGGCGGAACTGCTCGGCGCCGCCCCGGTCCTGGAGGCGCACGCGCGTACGCACCCGGTCCGAACCGCGTACCTGGCGCCGGCGCGGGACGAGCGGATCGAGTCTTGCGTGGCGCGGGCGGTGCACACCGCGCTGGCCGAGCAGGACGGCGATGTGTTGGCGTTCCTGCCTGGGGCCGCCGAAATCCGCCGCGTTGCGAGCCAACTCGATGGGTCCGATGTGGACGTTCTGCCGCTGCATGGGCGGCTTAGCCACGCGCAGCAGGATTCGGCGCTGCGGGTGGGGAAGCGGCGCCGGGTGGTGCTGGCGACGGCAGTCGCGGAATCGAGCCTGACCGTGCCCGGGGTGCGCGCCGTCGTGGATTCGGGCCTCTCCCGGGTGTCGCGGGTGGACAACAGGCGCGGCCTGGCCGGGCTGGTCACGGTTCGGGTGTCGGCGGCGGTGGCCGAGCAGCGGGCGGGCCGCGCCGGTCGGCAGGGGCCGGGCGTGGTGTATCGGTGCTGGCCGGAGCACGAGCACAGCACGCTGCCTGCCTACCCGGAACCGGAGATCCGGATGGCGGACCTGACCCGGCTGGCCCTGGAACTGGCGTGCTGGGGAACGCCTGACGGGTCGGCGCTGACGTGGTGGGACGAACCGCCCGCCGGTGCGCTTGCGGCGGGCCGGGAGGTGCTGCGCCGGCTCGGTGCGTTGGAACCCTCCGGCACGGTGACCGATCGGGGCCGCCAGATGGCCGAACTCGGCCTGCATCCGCGGCTGGCACGGGCCTTGCTCGACGGCCGCGAACTGGCGGGTGCGGACATCGCCACCGAGGTCGTCGCCCTCCTCGACAACGATGCCCTGACCAACGAAATCGACGTGACAACCGCACTTTCCCGATTGCGGCGGGGCGCGCCGGGCAGCGATCGGTGGCGCCGCGAGGTCCGAAGGCTGCGTGCGTCGGTCCAGCCGCACCCCGGAACCTCCGATCGCGACGATGCGGCCCTGGTCGTTGCGCTTGCGCAGCCCGAGCGGCTCGCGAGGCGCCGGGGAGCGGACTCGGCGGTGTACCTGATGGCGTCCGGCACGGCGGTGGAGTTGCCTGGCAACTCCGGATTGCGCGGCTCGGAATGGCTTGCTGTGGCTGTCGCCGACCGGGCCCCTGGCAGCGCTTGCGGCACCGTCCGCATGGCCGCACCGGCAGACGAGGAGCTGGCCCGGAGCGCGGCGCCCGCCCTGGTGACCACCAGCGACGAGATCGGTTGGGCCGACGGCGATGTGCGCGCGGTCCGGATCGAGCGGCTCGGCGCGATCGTCCTGAGCCAGCGGCCGATCCGCGACCCGGAACCCGCCGAAGTCCGGGAGGCGCTGCTGGCGGGTCTGCGTGCCGAGGGGCTAGAACTGCTGTCCTGGAACGAGGATGCGCGGCGGCTGCGCCAGCGGCTCGGGTTCCTGCACGCCGCGCTCGGCGATCCCTGGCCCGTCACCGACGACGAAGCGCTTCTGTCCGCGGTGGACCACTGGTTGGAGCCGGAACTCTCGTCGGCCCGGCGGCGGGCCGATCTCCGGATTCCGGCGGGCGTCGCATTGCGACGGCTGATCCCCTGGTCGGCGGCGGGTCGCCTGGACGAGCTCGCACCGGATCGGATCGAGGTCCCGTCCGGTTCCCACATCAAGGTGGAGTACCAGGACAACCGCCCCGCACTGCCCGTGAAGCTGCAGGAGGTCTTCGGCTGGCGGGACGTGCCCCGCATCGCCGACGGCCGGGTTCCGGTCGTGCTGCACCTGCTGTCCCCGGCAGGGCGTCCGGCCGCGGTCACGGCCGACCTCGGCTCGTTCTGGCGCAACGGGTACCAGCAGGTGCGCGCGGAACTCCGCGGTCGCTACCCGAAGCACCCGTGGCCGGAAGACCCCGCCACCGCGACTCCCACCCGCCGCACTCGGAGGTGAATCCAGTGGCCCGTCGTGCCGGGCATCGCTCGATCGGCTCGAATCGTGGCGAGTGCCGGGTAGCCGATCGTGGTGCGTTCTAGCGTTGGCGCCCATGACCAGTAGCGTGAAGAAGATCGACCCCCGCACATCGCGCACCCAGAACCTCCTGGAAGCGCAGGTGGGCAAGGAGCTCGGCGCCGCGCAGCAGTACCTGGCGATCGCGGTCTGGTTCGACCAGCGGGATCTGCCCCGCATGGCGACGTATTTCTACCGGCGCTCGTCGAAGAAGCGCGACGACGCGCTGCGGATCATGCAGTACATGATGGACAGCAACATCAAGGTGGAGATACCGGACGTTCCGACGGTGCGCAACGACTTCACCCAGCCGCGGGAGCTCGTCGCGCTCGCCGTGGCGCAGGAGCGGTCGGCGACCGCCGAGGTCGCCGCGTTGACCCGGACAGTTCGCGCGGATGGCGACTACCTGGGTGAGCAGTTCATGCGCTGGTTCCTGGCCGAACAGGTCGATGCGGTCTCGCAGCTGTCGACGCTGCTCAGCGTCCTGGACCGGGCCGACGGAAACCTGTTCGACGTGGAGGACTTCCTCAAGCGCGAGGACATCGGAAGTAGCGGGAACGACGCGTCGGCTCCGCAGGTCGCGGGCGGTTCGAGGTAGCCGCATCGGCGCTCGCTGCGAGTGACGGCTCCTGTCACCCGATCGTGGGGCGAGCCGGAGGTTTGGCACCCTTCGTGTTGTGATGCGCGCGAAATGTCATCTTCCCTGGTGATCTCGGTTTCCGCCGTAGCGTGGGAGTCGGCCTGCCGCGGACTCCCGCGACGTGGCCGACCGCCCGAATCCCGAAGCACAGGGGAGGCCGCACATGTCTTTCGCCGAGTTCGGCCGGACCGCAGTTCCCGCGCCGCGTACCGAACGCAGCCCAGAAGACCTCACGCCCGCAGCCGAGAAGCTGAGCCTGCGCACCACGCGCCCGGTACCCGGTGTCGTCGTCATCGAAGCGGCCGGAATCCTGGACATGAGCAGCGCTACGCAATTCGCCGAGGCAGTCCGCGCGCACCTGACGGCCGGCACCCGAAGCGCGGTCTTGGACCTCTCCGGACTGTCATTCCTGTCCACCGACGGGGTCGTGGTGCTGATGGAAGCCGCGCACCGCGCCCTGATGCGCCAGGCGAACCTGATGTTGGTCTCCCGGAACCAGATCGTCGACCGCCTGCTGGGAATACTCGATGTCACCGAGCGTTTCACCTATGCATCCACTGTGGACGCTGCGATCAACGCCGCCGACGCGGCAACCGCCCTGCGCGAACCGGTGTCACGCCTGTGAGGCTGCGGCGTGCGCATCCGGGTCGGTCAGGGCCAGGGGGTGGTGCGGCGGGTGGTCCACGACGAGCTGCGGCATGACCGGTGGCTGGTGTTGAACGGTCTCATTTTCATCGATAGACCTATCCGGACAAATCGTGCAGTGCTGAGAGGGCGACGACGACCGCCTCATGCCCAGCGCTTCTTGCTGCGTCGGCAGCGCCGGGCCGACGGCTGACTTCGGCACCCGCCGGATGTGATGCCGGGCCGCCGCGCGCAGCCCATCATGGCGGTTGTTGCCGACGAAATCAGGTGGGAATCATGGAAATGCCTCTGGTGAACAAGTGCACCGCCGATAACTGCGCGTTCAACCACGGCCAGAACTGCCATGCCCTAGCCATCACCATCGGCGATCCGCTCCGCGCGCAGTGCGACACGTTCTGCACCGCTGCGGTCGAGGGAGGCGTGCCCGACGTGGTCGGCCACGTGGGCGCGTGCAAGATGTCCGACTGCCGGTACAACGACCACCTCGAATGCCAGGCACCCGGTATCTCCGTCGGCTACGAGCAGGACATCGTGGACTGCCTGACCTACCAACCCGCTTGAACCGCACGCGTACCGTTCTTACGATGTGGAAGGCTTCGACGTTCCGCTGTGCATTCGAGACGCTGAGTAGTGAAGCCGTTATGTCGAGGGGACGAGATGAGTTCTCCAACCGAACACGAGCTCGATCCAACTTTCTACCGCAGCCCGGGCGAAGCCATCGCCGCGCCCGCCGAACGACTGGCCTACGTCGTCGCGTTCGACCGGACCGGTGACCAGCCGGACGCGCTCACCGTCGTGGACACCGACCCGGAATCGGCGACCTACGGCAAGTTGGTCGGCTGGGCCGATCTGCCGACCCGGGGCGACGAACTGCACCACTTCGGTTGGAACGCGTGCAGCAGCGCGTTCGCCCACGCCGGCCACCACACCGACGGCCTGCAGCGCCGCTACCTGCTGCTTCCCGGACTGCGGTCGTCGAACATCCACATCTACGACACCCACCCAGATCCGAGGCAGCCGAGGCTGGTGCGGACCGTGGCGGCCGGCGAACTCGCGGCGAAGGCCGGCTACTCCCGGCCGCACACGCTGCACTGCGGTCCGGACGGGATCTACCTGTCCTGCCTCGGTGGTGCAGACGGGGCCGACGGGCCCGGCGGGATCGCGGTGCTCGATCACGACACGTTCGACGTCGTGCGCGCGTGGGAAACCGACCGGGGACCGCAGCAGCTGGCCTACGACGCCTGGTGGCATCTCAACCAGAACACCCTGATCACCAGTGAGTGGGGCACACCCTCGATGATCGACGACGGCGTCGTCCCGGAGCTGCTGCTGAACAACGAGTACGGCCACGCCCTGCACTTCTGGGACCTGGCCGAGGGGCGCCACCTCCAGCGCGTCGACCTCGGCGCGCAGCACCAGATGGTGCTGGAGCTGCGGCCGTCGCATGATCCCGGCGCCACCTGGGGCTTCGCCGGCGTGGTCATCAGCACCGAGGACCTGTCCGCGTCGGTCTGGCGCTGGCACCGCGAAGGCGGCGACTGGCAGGCGGAGAAGGTGATCAGCGTCCCCGCCGAGCCCGCCCCCGCCGACGAGCTCCCGCATGCGCTGAAGCCCTTCGGGGCGGTACCCCCGCTGGTCACCGACATCAACCTGTCCGTCGACGACCGGTTCCTCTACGTCTCTTGCTGGGGCACCGGCGAGCTGAAGCAGTACGACGTCAGCGATCCGGCGCACCCCCGCGAGACCGGGTCGGTGCGCCTCGGCGGGATCACCGGGCGCGTCCCGCACCCGGCCGTGCCGGACGAGCCGCTGGCGGGCGGGGTGCAGATGGTGGAGGTCAGCCGCGACGGTCGGCGCATCTACCTGACGAACTCGTTGTACGGATCGTGGGACGACCAGTTCTACCCCGACGGCGTCGGCGCGTGGTTCGCCAAGATCGACACCGATCCGGACGCCGGCGGTGGCCTGTCGGTGGACGAGCGCTTCTTCCCGCGCGGCGACGAATTCCGCGGGCGGCGGGTCCACCAGGTGCGCCTCCAGGGCGGCGACGCCTCCTCGGATTCGTACTGCCAAGCCTGACCCGTTCCTCCGGTTTTGGGGAACCAAGCAGGACAAGGATGTTGACCCGAAGATGATTACTGCATTCGCCGTCACCTGGGATTACCGCTGCCCGTTCGCCCGCAACGCGCACGAGCACCTGCTCACTGGCCAGGCAGGCGGAGCCGACTGGCAAGTCCGGTACCTGCCGTTCTCCCTGGGCCAGGCGCACGTCGAAGAAGGCCAGCCCAGCGTCTGGGAGAAGCCGGATCAGGACAGCGGAATCGTCGCCCTGCAGGCCGGGGTGGTAGTTCGGGACGAGTTCCCGGACCGGTTCCCCGCAGTGCACCGGGCCCTGTTCGAAGCTAGGCACGACGCCGGACTGCACCTGGAGGACCGCTCGGTCGTCGAACGCGTTCTCGCCGACCTTGGGGTTCCCGCCGACGCGGTGTTCGCCCGCATCGACGACGGCACCGCGCTGGAGAAGGTCCGATCCGAGCACGAGGAGTTCGTGGCCTCGCACAACGTTTGGGGCGTGCCGACCTTCATCGCCGACGACCAGGCCGTGTTCGTCCGGCTGATGAACCGCGCGCCGCAGGGCGCGGACCCGGCGGCGTCGATCAAGGCCGTCGAGCGCGTGGTGGACCTGCTGACCGGCTGGACCGACCTCAACGAGTTCAAGCACACGTCCATCCCGCGCTGAGGTCGAAGTCCGCAGTGGTGCAGGGCGGTTCCGGCGCGGGCTGCTCGGCTTGGCCATCGATGCTGATCAAGTAGTCGCCGACCGCGGCCGCGACTTCCGCACCGCAGCCGGTGGGCATGCCTTGCCACAGGGAGTTCGTGCCGGCTTCGTTGCTCAGCGGGGAGATCTCCGCGGCCAGGCCCGCGGGCCCCCGCGCGAGCACCCGGTCGTCGAGTTCGAGTCCGACCAGCATTCTCTGCAAGTCCACCGCCAGCGAAACGCCTTCACCGCGCGCGGTTCCGCGAACGGCGTCCAAGTCCGCGGCGAGCCCGTTCGTCCGGGGCATCCCTCGGCGATCTCGATCAGGTCGTCGGTGCTGCGTTCGTCCATCAACCGCCTCTGCCATCTCGTCGCGGGCGTCCTTGGGCTCGCCGCCGGATTGCTTGATGTATCCGCCCGCGAGGTCGGTGACCTCGGCCACCGCCCGCATCAGCCCCGCCGGTGTCGCGACACCGGCAACGGCCATCGCGGCATGGATGACCTGTCCTGCCTTGGTGATGAAGTCCTCGGCGAGCGACCCGACCGCGCTGTGCCGGCAGTCCAGGGCCTTGGTGACCTCGGCAACGATCTTGGCGCCCTTGGCGCTGGCCGCTGCGGTCGCGGTGAGGTCCTGGTCGAACCTCGTCGCCTTCTTCTGGAAACCATCCGTAGCCTTGCTCTCCCAGTTGCTCAGCAGCTTGTCGGCTGCCTTCTGATGCGCCTCGCGCTGTTGCTGGATGGCGTTGGCCGCCGATTCCAGGGCGGCTTGCGCGCGCTGGGCCTCGCCCGCCTTGCCTTCGATCTTTCCCGGTGAGTGAACAATTCGCTGGCGAATCTCGATGCTATCCCATCAACGTCCAATTTGGACTTCTCGGATCAAGTCAGGAGTTTCTTTAGCTCCCTGGCGGATTCCTCGTCGGTGTCCCATGTCCTTGCCTACGCGGAACATCGTCTCAGCGGGCACCGCTGCTCGTAGTAGGCCACCCGGTGCGCTGCGCCGAAGTAACTCAGAGCGCGGGGCACTGATCCTCTCCGGGACCCTAGGCTTGACAGGCGGCCTGACCTGCGCGGAGATCACCGGAGAACCACCGTCGACCGATCCGCCTGCGCCGCAGGCTGGAAAGCCGACTCAGCCCGATTACGGGAAGGCTTCACCGAGGATGCGTCCAACGGTTTCCGGGAGGGTGGAGCTTTCCCGGATGATCCGCTCGCCCGGGAAGCCGAGGAGGTCGCGCGGGCGGTACCAGTCGCGCATCTGCTCGACCGTGAATTCGTCGGCCTTCGGGCGGGTGCGGTGTCGTCGGACGGTTTCGTCCCAGGAGACGTCGAAGTAGTAGAAGTGGGTCGTCCGGAGGTGATCCCGGCGGAGTTCGTCGAGTATGCCGGTGTAGCGCTTGGAGCTGAAGATGCCGTCGAGGATTACGTTCCACCCGTGTTCCAGCGCGTAGCGAGTGGTGTTCGAGATCAGCCCGATGTTCGCCCCGCAGGGGATGTCGGGTTCCTTGAGCACGATGCGGCGCAGGTAGTCCTGTTCGACCAGTGCGACGCTGGGTCCCAGCCGTGCGCGGAGCGCCTTCGCGGTGGTGGACTTGCCGGAGCCAGACGGGCCGCGGAGCACGACCAACCGGGTATGGGAGGTGCCTATGTGCGCCATCGCCCGCAGTCTAGGCCACCGGAGACTGGCCATGGCTTGCTCCCAGGTGCTCTGGTCGAGGGTGCCGCAGGGGCGTAGTGGGGTCGGTGGGGCGTGACCGTGGGCGATGTGGCCGATGTGGCCTGGTACTGTTCGGTGGCTTGTGTTCGAACTCGGACTGGCGTGCGCTTTTGCGCATGTGCTGGGGTGGGCTTGAGCGGTGTTGACAAACACTTGGGGCGGTTCCAGAATGTGGTTACGCCGGGTTTGACCGACATGATGCGCCGACACGGCGCAACCGCGGGCTGAGAGGCGCTGCAACGGACGTTTCGTCCGCCACGCTCAGCAGGCGGCTCAAGGATCACGGTAAGGGCGCCTCCTACGGGAGGTGCCTTTTTTGATGAGTGGCTTGAGATTCCGGCCCCGGAGCGGTCCTTCGCGTGCGATGTCCGCTTGAAGCCGGGCCACTTCGAATCCGTCTGGGGGCACCGCGGTTGGCGCGCACATGCCCGAGCACACGCGTTGTCGGACGGTCCGGGTGTTCCACTTTGGATGGTCGTGCCCGAATAAATAGTTTCGCAAGGGAAAGGTTGTTATGAGCGTCGAGTTGCAGAAGGTCAACGGCCTGGAGTTCGCTGTCCGGGATCTGGGGTTGGCTGAGGCCGGGCGGCATCAGATC
>NZ_JBSFLZ010000083.1:0-33079 GCF_053599315.1 Saccharopolyspora sp. NPDC000995 | reverse complement strand
CCCCGACAGACTGGGGCCTGCTACCGGGCGCTCCGGTGCCTACCCGGACGGGACTCTCACCCGCTGGCCTGGTCCAGCTTCCAGGACGCAACATGCGTCAACCATAAGTTGACGAATCCAGATCGTCAACCTCAAGTTGACGATCACCGGGGGAGTCTCTGCCGAAGAGCCCGAGCGAACGCCAGGGCCGCCGCATCGACCTCCTCTTCCCGGGCAGCCGACCGCAACCACGCGGCGAGCGGCCCCGCGAGAGCAGGCGAAAGAGCAGCGATCCACCGAGAACTCCCGGCCCGAGCCTCGGCAACGTGCTCGGTATACCCACCCTCGAGGTGAGCGACGACCTCCGGCCGAGTGGCGAGCAAACCGCCAACCCGCCAGTCACCCGGCGTCGAAACGGCGGCAAGCCGCTCAAGCGACTCGGCAACCCCGAGAACTTCATCCCGCTGACCAACATCCACGACCACATCATCCGGCCAACGCCCCGGGCCGCGGCAGCCGCCTCGCAGCCCTGCTTTCAGACCTCGTCGTCGGAGCGAAGGGGAGGGACAGCCGAACACCCGCAAGAGGATCAGCGCCACGACGTTGCGGTCCTGATTCAAGCAGCGAGCACAGTCAACCGGCTGGTGAAAGTCACTGCCCGAGAAATGTGGCCGCGGCAGGGTTCGAACCTACGCCAGGGCAAGCACTCTTCCGCTCTCTGCTCCTCGCGATTCCAGGAGACCGTCGTGCGGATCTCCCGCAGGTTGGTACCGCCACCGATCTCCGTGCAGCACAACGCATAGACCTGGTTCCCAGCGATCTCGTCCGTTCCCTAATCGGACCAGAACCGGCCTGCACATTCGGAGAGCAGCACGCTGGCCCGCACCAAGTCGCTGCACGCATTTTCGTCGATCAGGGTGACGGACACTAGCGCTACGGAGGCGACTGGGCGGGAGCACCGCGACGTCCCGGGTGTCGATCACAGTCACGACCTGCGGTCCCGAGGAGCTGACGCTGGAGAGCCACAACTTGATCGCGAGCCATGTCATCAACGAAACGACGCTCTGGTAACACGGGCATCTCTCGTCTCATGCGCATCGTTGCGACGACCTAGCCCAATCGAAGCCCAAGACCTCGCGATGTGGCGGAAGCGCCACACGGCTGAGCGCCCGCGCCACCGTTATCGTTGGGTCAACTGTCGAGAAGACGAACAAACGGACGAGCCACCATGTCACGGCGCGTACGAGATCCCCAGGCCTTCGCGCCCGCCGACCTGCCCGGTTTCATCGGACGGCGAACTGAGCTGAGCGAGGTCCGGAAAGGGCTGTCGGCGTCCCGGTTGGTGACACTCACCGGCGTTGGCGGCGTCGGCAAAACCCGGCTTGCGATGCGGGCCGCCTGGGAAATGCGGCGGTCGTTTCCCGACGGCGTATACGTGGTGGAACTCGCAGGTCTCGAAGACGGTGGCCTGGTGTCTCAGGCGGTCGTGACCTCCCTGGAGCTCCCGGATCAGTACACCCGCTGGACTCCGGACACACTGGCTGGAAAGCTGGCGGACCGGCGACTTCTGCTCGTTCTGGACAACTGCGAGCACCTGCTGGACACGTGCAGCCATCTCGTGGCGACCCTGCTGCGACGGTGCCCGGACCTGAGAGTTCTGGCCACAAGCCGACAAGCACTGGGCATTGCCGGAGAGCTCATTCAACCAGTCTTGGCCCTCCGCTTTCCGCCCGACGACGCACCACGGTCCGCTGAGGCATTGCGCGCCTTCGAGGCGATCAAACTCTTCGAGGACCGAGCGGCCGCTGCGGTGCCACACTTCGAAATCGACGAGCACAACGGCCAAGCAGTAACAGGCTTGTGCAGACGACTGGACGGAATCCCCTTGGCAATCGAACTCGCTGTCGCGCGGCTCCGAATCCTCTCACCCGCGCAGCTCCTGCAGCGACTGAACGACCGGTTCAACATGCTCACGTCCGGCAACCGCGTCGCGCTCCCCCGGCAGCAGACACTTCGCGCATCGATCGACTGGAGCTTCCAGCTCTGCACCCAACAGGAACAAGCCCTCTGGAGCCGAGCGTCGGTGTTCGCTGAAAGCTTCGACATCGACGCGGCCGAGAACGTCTGCTCCGACGCCGCTCTGCCGGGACGGGACATGCTCACAGCGGTAGCCGGCCTGCTGGACAAGTCCGTCATCAGCCGTGACGAACGTGACGGCGTAGTTCGGTACCGATTGCTGGAAACCATCCGCCAGTACGGCCGCGAGGCGTTGCGCAAAGAAGGTCGTGAAGGTGAATTTCAGAAGCGGCACCGGGACTGGTACCTGAAGCTGGCCCAAGACACGCACGACCGCTGGTTCGGGCCCAGCCAAGTCGAGTGTGCGAAACGAATGCGATTGGAGCACCCCAACATTCGCGCCGCACTCGAATTCGACCTTGCCGAACCTGGAGAATCCCACGAGGGCCTGCGCATCGCTGAGGCATACCGGGACGTGTGGAGGGTCAACGGACTCACCAGCGAGGGACGCCGCTGGTTCGACCGCCTTCTGGCGCGAGACGTCGAACCGAGCGAAACCAGAGCCTGGACGCTCCTCAGCGCCAGCCACCTCGCACTCCTGCAAAACGACCTCACCACGGCGAACCGCATGCTCGCAGAGCACCGACAACTGGCCGCCGACCTCGGCGACGTCGCCTCCGCATCGCACAGGAAAGTCCCCGAAGCCTTCGCTGCCATGCTCAATCGCGACTTCACGCATGCGATCGCGCTGCTCGAAGAGTTCGTCGCCCAGCACCGCAACTCTGGCGAGTTGTACTGGCTTCCCGCTGCGTTGGTGTGTCTCAGCATCAGCTACTCGTTGCGCCACGACCGAGAACAAGCCATGAACCAGTGGCAAGAACTCCTTGATTTCTGCGAGCACCACGGGGAGCTCTGGCGCCGGGCATACGCGTTGTGGGGCCTCGGATTCGAAACGTGGCGGCATGGTGACGGGCACAAAGCGGAAGCACTTCAGCTGAAATGCCTCGCCACACAACGCGATTTCCACGACCAGAATTGCACTGCGATATGCCTCGAGACCATGAGTTGGATCGCTGCGAGCATGGGTCGCAGCGAGCAAGCCGTCCAGTTGGCCGGAACCGCCTATGCCCTGCGCAGGGAATACGGAGGCATGCTGTTCTCCTACTTCGACGAGTACCACGACCGCTGCCAAGAACAAACTCGGCAGGCTCTAGGCGAGACCTCCTACGCCAATGCCTTCGAGGCAGGCGCACGCATGCCGATCGACCAGGCCGTAAGACGGATCCTCGGCAAAGCCCCCGCTCACAAGGAACCTGCCCAGGACGAGCCGACCGAACAGCTCACCAAACGCGAACGCGAAGTCGCATCCCTAGTGGCACAGGGAATGAGCAACAAACAAATCGCCCAAACACTCGTCATCTCCCAACGCACCGCCGAAGCCCACGTCGAACACATCCTCACCAAGTTCGGTTTCACCTCACGCAGCCAAATCGCCGCCATGGTCGCCGGGGCACGAACAGGTCACAACGCCTCCGATTCATCCCTGTGACAATTCCCCTCGGACACGGTACTTTTCGCGGGTCCGCGCTGGGACCAGCAGCCGCGTCAGGGCGACGTCTGGTCCAAGGAGGCGCGGCAACGGATCAAGGATCTGGGTATCCAAACGGCGCGGTACGTGCCGTACCACTTCGAGATGGGCGCCACTGCGATGATGGTCCTTATCGGGAACGAGATCCCGTTCCCGCCGGGCTCGGAGATCGACGCGGCGACCGTGATCAATGCGACGGAGGAGTTACTTCTTAGCCCGGCCCTTCAGGTGAATAGTGTTTCGGCGACTCGATCTGCCGGTTCGTAGCGAACTTGTCTGACTCGACCATGGCGTAGAAATCGGCAGCGGTGAGCGCGTTAGGTGTTGGCCTGTTCTCCACCTCGGCGCGGGCTTCGGCACGTTCGGCTTGTGCTTCGTTGATCGCATCTGTCAGCGCCGCCGGATCAACACCCGCACCGATCGGCGTTTGGAAGCAGCAAGCCTCGCCTCAGCGTCGGCGAGCCGCTTCTTGGCGGTCTCCAGCGTGGCAGCTGTGGTGCTCGGAGTGTTCCTCCACGACAGCCGCGGTTGATCGCCCCGGCCTGTCCTCGCCTGCTGCATGTCCGGTCAGCATTCCGGATGCTTCCGCAATACCCGCCGCGCCGGGTTCGGGCCGCTGAGCGCAGTTCCGGTCACCGGAACTCGGCCGTCGACTTCCGGTCCCGGCGGCCGCCACCCTGGGGCACGACTCCGAACCGGAAAAGGAACGTGATGGCAGGCCAGACCTCGACGACGGACCGCGACGCCGCGGTCATCGCAGCCGCCGACCGGCTCCAGGCAGCGGCTCGCAACGGTGTTCCCTGCAGCCCGGTACGCGATCTGCTCGGTGCCGACGGCATCGACCTCGCCTACGAGGTGCAACGACTGCTCACCGAGAAACGCACCGCCGCCGGGATGGCAGTTGTGGGGCGCAAGATCGGACTCACGTCGCCAGCGGTGCAGCGGCAGATCGGCGTTGACCGGCCGGACTTCGGGGTGCTCTTCGACGACATGGACGTCTCAGCGCTTCCCGAAGTCCCAAGTCGACGGCTGCTGCAGCCCAAGGCCGAAGCCGAGGTCGCGTTCTTCCTCGGCGCAGACCTCGACACCGACGCACTAGATCTGGAGGCCGTGCAAGGTGCGGTGGAGTACGCGGTCGCAGCGATCGAGATCGTGGACAGCCGGATCGCGGACTGGGACATCCGGATCACCGACACCGTGGCCGACAACGCCTCCAGCGGCCTCTACGTGCTGGGATCGGAACAGGTCCGACTGCGCGATTTCGATCCGCGTGAGGTCACCATGCAGATGTTCGTCGACGACGAACCCGCTTCTCGGGGCGATGGGGCCGCGTGCCTCGGCAATCCGCTCAACGCCCTGCTCTGGCTGGCCCGAACCGCGCGGGACTTCGGTGCGCCGCTGCGCGCCGGGCAGGTCGTGCTCTCCGGGGCGCTCGGCCCCATGGTTGCGACTCCCCCGGGCGCGACCGTCCGCGCGGAGATCTCCGCGCTCGGCTCGGTGACCGCCCGCTTCTCGACCGAGGAAGTGCGATGAACAAGACCAAGGTCGCCGTGATCGGCTCCGGCAACATCGGCACCGACCTGATGATCAAGATCCTCCGCGTGTCCGGGGCACTCGAAATGGCCGCTATGGTCGGCATCGACCCGGACTCCGACGGCCTCGCCCGAGCTAAGCGGCTGAAGGTCCCGACCACGCACGAGGGCGTCGACGGCCTGATCGCGATGGACGGCTTCGCCGACATCGAGATCATCTTCGACGCCACCTCCGCAGCCGCGCACCGCGCCAACGCCGCCAAGCTCGCACCGCACGGCAAGAAGCTTGTCGACCTGACCCCGGCAGCGACCGGACCGTACATCGTGCCGCCGGTCAATCTCGACGAGCACCTCGACCGAGACGTGGACAACGTCAACATGGTCACCTGCGGAGGACAGGCCACAATCCCGGTGGTGCACGCCATCGCGCAGGTTACGTCGGTGCCCTACGCCGAGATCGTCGCCTCGATCTCCTCCCGGTCGGCCGGCCCGGGAACCCGGGCGAACATCGACGAGTTCACCGAGACGACCGCAGCGGCGATCGAAACCGTGGGTGGTGCGCAACGCGGCAAGGCCGTGATCGTCCTCAACCCCGCAGAGCCGCCGCTGATCATGCGCGACACCGTGTTCGCGCTGATCGGCGACGCCGACCACGCCGCGATCGAGAGGTCGATCCGCACCATGGTCGACCGTGTGGCCGCGTACGTGCCCGGCTACCGGCTCAAGCAGGACGTGCAGCTCACCCCGATCGCTGCAGACGACCCGGTCCACACCCTGCTGCCCGACGACGCGGACCCGGTGACGACCAAGGTAACGGTGCTCCTCGAAGTCGAGGGCGCCGCCCACTACCTGCCCGCCTACGCGGGAAACCTCGACATCATGACCTCCGCCGCGCTGCGCACCGGCGAAGCAATCGCCCAGCACGGCAACACCACCGCCGAGGTGGTCCGGTGACCACCACCGCAGAGCCCCGGAAGGCCGAAGGCATGAACGACGCAGTGGATCTCTACGTCCAGGACGTCACCCTGCGCGACGGGATGCACGCCGTGCGGCACCGGATCACGCCGTCCGAGGTGTCCCGGATCGTCGCGGCCCTGGAGCAGGCGGGCGTGGACGCGATCGAGGTCGCCCACGGCGACGGCCTCGCCGGCGGCAGCCTCAACTACGGGCCCGGCTCCCACACCGACTGGGAGTGGATCGAAGCCGCAGCCGACAGCATCGAGCAAGCCACCCTCACCACCCTCCTGCTGCCGGGCATCGGCACCATCGCCGAACTCGAACGCGCCGAGTCCCTCGGCGTCCGCTCGGTCCGCATCGCCACCCACTGCACCGAGGCCGACGTCGCCGCCCAGCACATCGCCAAGGCCCGCGAACTCGGCATGGATGTCTCCGGGTTCCTGATGATGAGCCACATGGCCCCCGCGGCGAAGCTGGCGGAACAGGCCAAGCTCATGGAGTCCTACGGCGCGCACTGCGTCTACGTCACCGACTCCGGCGGCCGGTTGACCATGGACGGCGTCCGCGAACGCATCCGCGCCTACCGCGATGTGCTCGATCCGAACACCCAGATCGGCATCCACGCCCACGAGAACCTCTCGCTGTCCGTGGCCAACTCCGTCGTCGCCGTCGAAGAGGGCGTGCGACGCGTGGACGCCTCGCTCGCGGGGCACGGCGCGGGCGCCGGCAACTGCCCCATCGAAGCGTTCGTCGCGGTGGCCAGCCTCAACGGCTGGAAGCACCGCTGCGACCTGTTCGCCCTCCAGGACGCGGCTGACGACCTCGTCCGTCCGCTGCAGGACCGCCCGGTCCGAGTCGACCGGGAAACCCTCACCCTCGGCTACTCCGGGGTGTACTCCAGCTTCCTGCGCCACGCCGAGACCGCCTCGAAGCAATACGGCATCGACGTGCGCGCCATCCTGCTCGAGGTCGGCCGCCGGAAGCTGGTCGGCGGGCAGGAGGACATGATCGTCGACATCGCACTGGACCTGCTCGCCGCGCAGTAGCCGCACCATGAGGCAGGTCGAGCAGTGCCGCGGGCACGTCCAGCAGATCGAGTACCTCGGTGTGCCGGTCGGCGCACCTGTCGCTGAGCATGCCGCGCTGCGCCATCAGTCCCCGGATCCCCGCGCCGTCCGTGCCGGCTGACCGCGGTGCATTCGCCGTTTCGCGAAGGTAGAGCAAGTGCGGCGAGGCCGCCGGTTCTCTCGCCGAGGCGATCCAGCGGTGCGAAGAGGGAAACGAGCACCTCGCGATGGCGCTGCAGGGAGCCGCTGACGACGAGGTGCTCGCCGCAGCGCAAGCGCAGCAGACCATGCCACAGGAACTCACGACCGTGCGTCAACAGGTGCAAGCCATCGCGACGAACCTCGACGCCTACCGGCAAACCCGCGGGATTCCCTCGGGCGACTCGTCGAGCACCGCGGCGGCCCCCGGCGCTGCGCCCGAGGCCAGCTCGGCGACGTCCGGCTCGGCGACGTCCACCGGCGCACACAAGCGTTCGATGGCATCGGCCAGCTGCTCGGGATGAGATACGAACACCGCATGACCAGCGGCAATTGACGCCCGCCGGAACTGCGTCTCGGGCGCGAGCGCGTCGGCGTGATTGATCATCACGTCCTGCAGCTCGATCGGCAGCACCCGATCGCGAGTGGTGCGGACGTAGGCACGAGGCACGCTGCCCCAACGTTCGGCCGTCGCCCCGCTTGCTGACGCCAGGAATGAGATCGGCTGGTCCGGCGTCAGGGTTGCCGCCAACGCGAGAAAATCCCGCCGGTTAAGGCCGGAGAAATAGGCGGCGTGGAGCTCATCGAGGTAAGCAACGTCAGCGGAACGCGGGTCAATGCGCACGGCTCCGATGGCACCGGGATCACCGACGTAGAGCGACGATCCCCGAGCCGACCGCGCCTCGGGCAGCGCCAAGTAGGCGGCCGGCGAGCCCAGCTTCGTCGGCACGAAAGCCGCGACGTAGACCAACGCGGCGAGGAGCTCCGGCGCGAGCTCGGCAACCCGGGTCGCGACAGCACCGCCCATGCTGTGTGCGACGAGCGTCGGTCGTTTTCCGGTCGATGCGAGTCGCTCCAACAGACCGATCACATCACTGGCGACATCGTCAAGGGTGAGGTCCTGCAACGGAGACGGCTCGGTACGGAGCGCGACGACATCACGCGCCAGGTAGCTGGCCGGGAAGAGGGCACGAGTGCCGTGTCCCGGCAGGTCTACCGGCAGCGCACAATGTCCGCGACCGGCCAGCGTCGCAGCGAACTGGGCCCAGTGCCCGGCCCCATGCCATGCGCCGTGGATCAGTACGAAGTCGGTCATCGCAACTCCTCCGGTGGGTTCGTCGTCGCTCGATCGTCTTTGACGGTGCGCCATGCGGTGGCCAAGAGGTCAGCAAGCTGCCCGGGTTGCTCTTCGGGCACGTAGTGGCCGCATTCCTCGATCAAGTGTCCGGAGACGTGCGCCGCGACCTCCTGCACGGTGTCGATCCAGCTGAGGCCGACACCGTGTCGTGCCCCGACGACGGCCGTGGGCATGGTGATCGGGCCAGCGGCGCTCAACGTTCGGTTATCTTCCATGTCCGCGGGGAGTGTGCGGTAGTAGCCCATCGTCGCGCGGACCGCGCCGGGCCGGGCAAGCGCCCGTGCGTACACGTCGAGATCGTCCTCACCGATCGCATCGGTGACGTACAGGCCTACCGAATCCCGGTGGAACATGAACTCGAGATAGGCGCGCTCCCGACCTGCCAGCAACAGTTCGGGTAGGTCGGGCACCATGTTGAAACCGAAATGCCATGATCCGCCGGTCAGCGGATTCGCCGCTGCCACGCTGCGGCCGAGCCCGATCACCCCGGCCTCGATCAACGTCAGCGTGCGGACCGCATCGGGGTACTGCCCGGCCAGCGGATAAGCGACCTGTCCGCCGACGTCATGCCCGGCAACGTGGTAGCGCTGAAAACCCAGCCGCAGCATCAGCCGATGCAGAATTCCCGCGATCGACTTCTTGTCGTAACCGCTGGCCAGCCGGGAGCTCGCACCGAATCCGGGCAAATCCGGCACCACGAGCGTGTACCGGTCGGCGAGCAGCGGTATGACGGCTCGCCATGCATAGCTGGTCTGCGGCCAGCCGTGCAGCAACAGCGCAGGTTCCCCCGTACCGACGACCGCGCAGTTGAGCACACAGTCCGGTAACCGAATCCTTCTCCATCGGATGCTTGCCGGCGTGGTCACGTTCATGACCGCACCCTGCCGGGCGCGCCACGCCATTGGCATACCCGGTTTCCATCCATCGGGAATGCGTAGTTGGGCGCGATTGTGGCCGTACCTACCGTCTCGGACATCGTGACGATGGCGGAGGCCACATGATTGAGCAGATGACGGTGCTGAGCTTCTCGCATTTCGTGCAGGGCCCGGCCGCAGCGCAGTACCTCGCTGATCTCGGCGCTGACGTCGTGAAAGTGGAACCGCCCACCGGCTCATGGGAGCGGAAGGTCGGCAGCGCTGGCATTCGATTAAGCGGCCGCAGCGTGACTTTCCTGGCTGTCAATCGGAACAAGCGCTCGATCGTCGTAGACCTGAAGCACCCGGACGCCAAGACCGTGTTGCGTCCACTGATCCAGCAGGCCGACGTACTGCTGGAGAACTATCGCGGCGGCGCGCTCGACCGGCTCGGCCTCGGATACGACGCGGTGCGGGAGATCAAACACGACATCATCTATGCCTCTGCCACAGGCTGGGGATCACGCGGCCCGATGGCCGGGAATCCCGGCGTGGATCTCTTGGTCCAGGCTCGCTCGGGGCTCGTCGCGGCTACGGGCGGCGCGGACTCGCCGACGGCCGCGGGAACTCCCGTCGTAGACCACCACGGTGCGGCACTGCTGGCGATGGGTGTGCTGGCGGCCTACGCGCGCAAGCTCGTGACCGGGGAGGGCACCAGGGTGGAGACCAGCCTGCTCGGCGCCGGGCTCGACCTTCAGGCGGAGTCGCTCGCGCTGTACTTCTCGGGCCGCAAGACCACGGAGGACCTGCGGCGGCCTGCCGAATTGGCGTGCTGGGCGATCGACCCCCCGTACGGCGTGTACCGGTTGCTCGACGCAGCGGTGGCCATTGCGTTGAACGGCCCGATGGACGACTTCGGTGCGGCGCTGGGTGAGGCCGTGCTGGACGAGTACACGCCATCAGACCGTCGCGACAATCGAGTGGAGTACACCGCCACGGTCGCCAAGGCCCTCGCCGGTATGACTTACCAGGAGGTCGCCGACAAGCTGCGGGCTCGCGGGTTCTGGATCGAGAAGGTGGCGACCTACGACGACGTGCGAGTGGACCCGCAGGTCGTCGAGGAGGGACTGCTCACTGGTTTCGCGGTTGGCGACGAGGAAGCCACGGTGCTCAACCATCCGGTCCGGTACGACGGTGAGTTGCCGCCGGTGCGCCGGGCACCAGCCGAGCTCGGCGAGCACACGGTCGAGGTGCTGCAAGAAGCCGGTTTCTCCGCGGCCGAGGTTTCGGCTTTCCTGTCCTCCGGTGTGGTTGCCGCACCTGGCCCTGGTGAGGGGTGTTGATGAAAGCGCTGGTGTGCAGCCGGTTTGGCTCGCCTGGTGACTGCCTGAAAGTGGTGGATGTCGCGCTGCCCGAGCCCGGCCCCGGTGAAGTGGTGGTCGCGGTCAGCCACGTCGGACTCAATTTCCACGACACCTTGGTGATCGCGGGCAAGCACGTCGTCCAGCCGCAACCGCCGTTCTCGCCCGGCAGTGAGTACGCAGGCACGGTGTTGTCGGTCGGGCCGGACGTCGTGGTGCCCCGGGTGGGCGACCGGGTAGTCGGCAACGAGGAGTACGGATGTGCGCGGGCCGCCGTACTCGTCCGGGCCGATCGCGTGACTGCATTGCCCGACGATGTGCAGGAGCAGGATGCCGCGGCGATCCTGGTGGCTTACTCGACGGCCTACCACGCACTCGTCCAGCGGGCGAATTTGCGCCCAGGCGAGACGCTGGTCGTCCTGGGTGCCGCCGGCGGTGTCGGTTCGGCTGCGGTCGACGTCGGTGCTCTCCTCGGTGCCCGGGTCATCGCTGGGGCATCGACGGCCGAGCGTGCCACGTCCGCTCTGCGACGCGGTGCACACGAGACGTTTTCCTACGGCGGCGACGGCAACGTCAAGGATGCGATCAAACGACTCACCGGTGGTGCGGGTGCCGATGTCGTGTTCGACCCCGTCGGCGGCACGGTCGCCGAGGCAGCCGTACGGGCCGTGGCCTGGGGCGGGCGCTACCTCGTCGTCGGCTTTGCGGCAGGTGCCATTCCGCGTCTCGCTCTCAACATCCCGCTGGTGAAAGGCTCCTCAGTCATCGGGGTGTTCCTCGGTGAATTCATCCGGCGTCACCGGGCACTGCACGAGCAGAACCTGCGCTCGATCTTCGCGTGGGCGACCGCAGGTCGGCTACGACCCCACGTGCATGGTGTATTGCCGTTGGAGCGCGGCGCGGAGGCTTTGGACTTGTTGGCCGAGGGACGGGCCGACGGCAAGTTACTCTTGCGTGTCGGGCAGTCCCTATGACGGCAACGTGGTCCGTGCGCCGGACGCGGTTGGCGCTGGCTGCCCTGCTAGTCGGCACCCTGCTCGCACCCCTCAACTCCTCCATGATCGCCGTAGCGCTGCATCCGATCCAGCAGCATCTGGATCTTCCGCTGTCGACGACGACCTGGATCGTGACGGTGTTCTACCTGACGGCGTGCGTGTTCCAGCCGGTGCTCGGAAGGGTGGCTGACCTCATCGGAACCCGAGGACTTTTCACGGCGGGAATGATGATCGCGAGTGCCGCGTCGGCGGCGGCGCCGTTGGCCACCTCCGCCGAACTGCTCGTGCTCTGCCGGTGTGCACAGGCGATCGGGGTCTCGGCCGCGTTTCCGTGTGCTGTGGTCGTCACGCGGCGGCACGGTCATCCCGCGCAGCTGACCACGATCGCAATCGTCAACACCACCGCCGGCGCAGTCGGACCGGTGCTCGGCGGCCTGCTCACGGCACTGGCGGGGTGGCAGGCAATTTTCTGGGCCAACCTGCCGCTGGCAATCGGTGCCGCGGTGGTTGCGCTGGTGGTGCTCGAGCCGCGGGCACGGTCCGCCGACGCGACCCGGCCATTGATGTCGCGCTCGATCGACCCTGTCGGAACCGGGCTGTTCGCCGTGTCGATCGTGGCGTTGCTGGACGTCATGCTCGCCCTACCCCGGATATCGGTGATCGGTGGGCTTGTCCTGGCGGTGGCGGTGCCCGCCTTCCTGTGGTGGGAGCGGCGAGCCGCCAATCCGTTCATCGACATCCGTGCCGTCTACGGCGCCCGCGGCCTGACCGCGGTGCTTGGCATCTTCACGTTGTTCAACCTGGCCTACTACAGCGCGTTCTACGGGCTGCCTCAGTGGCTGCAGACCGAACGGCACACGTCCGCCCTGGACGCGGGGCTGCTCGTGCTGCCCATTGCCGTGACGAGTGTCGTGGCCACCGTCTGCGGAGGCACGTTGATGCGTTGGTTGGGAGCGGGTCGAGCTTTGCTCGCGGGCAGCGGGATGTTCCTAGCCGGAGTCACGCTGATCGTTGCCTTCGGCCCATCCACCCCCACCTGGCTCGTGGTTGCCGACGGCGTCCTGCTCGGGATCCCCTACGGCCTGTGCAACCTCGGTCTGCAACGCCTCATGTACGAGCGGACACCGTCGGCTATGGCCGGTGTAGTCGGAGGTCTCTTCCAATCCGCTCGGTACGTCGGCGCGATCCTCGCGGTGGGCCTGATCGGCGCGCTCGCCCCCATGGGGCCAGCCGAGCAGGTTGACATCGCCGTCATCGCTATCGCGATGACGGCGGTCGCGGTGGGGGTCGTCGCGCTGCTCACCATGGACATGGTGCGGAATCGGTCCGGCGGTGACTGGCGTGATTGCGCACCGGAGGGCGTAGCATCCGGTCGAGGGAGGCTGGTGACCCACCGGACAAGGCTGCCAGGGCGTCACCATGGTTGAGAAGATGGCTGTTTCGCGTGTGGACGGCCCCCCTGGCCGGACCGTATCGAGTCGGGTGTTCAGCGTGCTGAACGCGTTCTCCCCAGCAAGGCCAGCACTGCGACTGGTCGACCTTCGCGACCTGACCGGACTTCCGGTCTCCACTGTGCACCGGATCGCGTCCGAGTTGGTCGATCTGGGTGCCTTGATGAAGGACAGCGACGGTGTTTACCGGATCGGCCTGCGCATGTGGGAGCTGGGTTCACTGGCGCCGCAGCCGAGAACGCTCCGGGACGTGTCGCTACCGTTTATGCACGATCTCCACGAGGCGACAGCGGAAAACGTGCACCTCGCGGTGCTCGACCGCGACGAGGTGCTGTACCTCGACCGGGTTTGGGGCCGCCGATCGGTCGGTGTGGTGACGCAGGTGGGCGGACGCTCGCCGGTGCACGCCACGGGTGTCGGCAAGATCCTGCTGGCCTACGCATCGCCCAGGGTCCAGGAGTCGGTGCTGCGCACAGGGCTCAAACGCTACACACCTCGCACCATCGTCATGCCCGGGCTGCTGATGCACACGCTTCAGGAAGCGAAGACGGTCGGAATCGCGCGCTGCAATGAGGAACTCTCGCCAGGCACCTTGTCGATCGCGGCGCCGATCTTCGGCCCGGACCGCAGGGTCGTGGCGGCGCTGTCGGTGGTCACGCACACATGGACGCGATCGCTGTCGACCATCGAGCCAGCCCTGCGGATGGCGACCATGTCCATCTCACGGGAGCTGGCCAACGGGTTCAACACAGCCGCGCACAAAGAGGACATCAACTCGGTCCGCGCAGCAACGCGGTGACCGCGGCGCCCGCGATCAACTCGCTTTCGGCCGCGGGTAGGCCCAGTGCAGCGACCGTGCGCCGCGGATCGGTATCGGCCAGCTCGAACGGGTAATCGGTCCCCAGCAGCACGTGATCGGCACCGAATTCGTCGACGAGCTGCCCCAGCAACGACGTTGAAAAGGTAGCTGTGTCATAGCGGAAACGGCGCAGGTACTCGCTCGGTGGAGCTGGCGTCGTGCGGGCGACCGCTTTGCGCGCCCAGCCGAGGTCCAGCCGACCCCGCAGTGACGGCAGGCAACCGCCACCGTGCGCGAGACAGATCCTGAGGTCGTGGCGTTCGAGTACCCCGCCGAAGATCAGGCGCGCTGCGGCGAGGGCTGTTTCCATCGGATAGCCGGCGAGCTGAGGCAACCAGTAGTCCGCCAGGCGGGCGCCACCCGGAACGCTGTTGGGATGGAGGAACACGAAAGTGCTCCGTGCTGCGAGCAGCTCCCACAACGGTTCATGGACCGGGTCATCGAGCTCCCGCCCCAGCCCGCGCGTGCCGATCGCGATACCGGCGAATCCCAGTTCGTCAAGGCATCTGCGGGCCTCGTTGACCGCGCCGGGCGTCCCGAGCGGCACGAACCCCAGTGGTTCGACAACGCTGCGCCGGTTCGCGGTCAGCTCTGCCAGTGCGTCGTTGCCGCGGCCGACGACATCGAGCACGAGTGCTTCATCTGTGGCGTCCGCACATGTGACGAACGGTGGCACCGACACCAGCTGCCGATCCACGCCCATTTTTCGCATGTCATGGAGACGCTCGGTGACGTCGAATTGGGCGGTCGCGAGCGGGATCGGCATGTCACGCGGCACACCGGAGATTTCCGGGTGAATTCGGACGATGCCGTTGTCGACCTGGGAAAGGTCCGCGAGCCCTCGGCCGGAGAGCCACGACAGCAACGGCATCGGTAAGGCGTGGGTGTGCACATCGACGACGCTGGCGTCGCTCATGGAACGGTCACCTCCAGACGGCGACGATTGACCCTGCCCATAAGATCTCGCGGCAGGGCATCGATCGCGACCACGGCATCAACCGTGATGGCTTGATCCCGCAGTGCGCAGCGAATGGCGCGATCGTGGTCGTCCACAGCCGCTGCCTCCAGGAAGACCGTCACTCCAGCGACGCTGGACGGGACGACACCGGCGACCAGCCCGACGCGGTCAATGATCGCGTCTTCCGCGTCACTCGGACAGAAGTAGTGACCCTCGATCAGCAACACGTCCTCGATCCTGTTGAGATACCGAATGAAGCCGTCGACGTCCATCCGGCACACGTCACCGGTGCGCAGCCAGTCACCGTGAAACTTCGGTGCCCGTCCGCGGGGAAACGCATAGGAATGCAGCGCGGTCGGAGTTCGCACGCACAACTCGCCTGCCTGTCCCGCTGGTAACGGATGGCCGTCGGCGCTGCATATCCTGACATCTGTCCCGGGATATGCGGTGCCGAGCGTGGACCTGCGGGTGGGGTGGCGGTGATCTTCGGGGCGGATCAAGGCGATCGTCTTCGGTACCTCGACTTGCCCGAAGACGCCGTACAACACCTGGCCCATCAGATCATGCACCTGTTCGATCTCCGCCTCGGTGAGTACCGCACCGCTGTAGATGATCAATTCGATCGAAGACCAGTCGACCTCATCCCTGCGCGGACAGGCCAAGAGGGCACGAAGTGTCGGCGGCAGCACCATCAGCACGTTGGGGCGGCAGCTTTCGACAGTGTCGAGGAGCGTCTTCGCGCCCGGCTCCGGAGGGATGATGAAGGTACCGCCGCCCAGCAGCGTCGGGAGCACCATGTTGCCGAAGCCACCGGAGACAAGTTCCGGACACAGCACCCGAGGCCGATCCGGCCAGCGCACGGCGGCCGCGGTCATCGTCGCGACAGCGCCCAATGCCCCGCTCGACAGTTGAACGCCCTTGACCGGTCCGGTGCTGCCGGAGGTGAACGCGAGGCGGACAATCGATTCTGGCGGTGCTGCTGCATCGGAATGCGTTTCGTGCGCCGTGCTGAGCTCCGTCTCCAGGTGGCTCCAGCCTTCGACAGTGCTGTCACTCCACGCCCGGACCGCAGGATGCTCAGCGCGCCAGGACGCGACCGCCTTCGCCGCAGCTGCGGAGGCGACGATCGCGTCCGGCTGGATCTGCCGCAGCCAGATTTCGAGTCTCGCGGTGTCGAGGTTGGCCGGTGCAATCCCGGCGGACTGATAACCCGCCACGTAGCACGCGGCGTTGACCAGCCATTGCAGCGGATCGTTGGGGCGAATTTGCAGGACTGTGTCACCCGGTTTAAGCCCCGCCCGGCCAAATAAGGCGACCAGACGGGACACCATTGATCGGGCTTCGGCGTACGTGAGCTGCTCGCTACCGTGGACGAAGGCGATCCGGTTCGGATGGTACTTCAAGGCTCGGAGCACAAGCCCGCCGATCGAGCTGGGGCGGGCGGCATGCCCGGTCACAGCCGTTCGTCCGGCATGACGGTGCCACACGCCTTGCAGGTCCGGGCATCGATGTTCCCGTAGAACCGTTCGTAGGCACCTGCCACCGGGTCGGTGCGGTAGTCGGTGACATGCACGCTTTCTTCATGCAGGTACCCGTCGCAGTCCGGACAGAACCAGCGAAATCGATCGAGTTCGCCGGGCTTGCGGAGCCGTTCGATCACGAGCACGAAGGCGTCGGGCGGGAACCGCGGCGAATGTGCGATACCAGTGGGGGTGAAGATCGACGCGCCTTCCGGAATCACGGCGATGTCGGAGCCGCCCTCCGGCTTTCGATAGTGCAGATCCATGGAACCCCGGACCATGAACATCACTTCGTCGCTGGGGTTGAGGTGGAACTCGCTGCGGTATTCGCGGCCGCGTGCGAGGAAGGCCAGGGATTCGCTTTCCTGCCACAAGACCTTGACCCGCTTACCCGACTCCTGGAGTTCGCTGGCGGCTTTGTCCAGGTCGACGATGGGCATATGGCTCGGGTGCATTTCGTTCTCCTCCGCGTGACTTCAGGCGAGATCGCCTGCGTTGTGGACGATTCGGCCATCGACGACGGTCATCAGCGTTCGCGTAGCGCGCAGCTCATCGTCGGATGCGGTGAGTGGATTGGTGTCGAGGACGGCCAAGTCGGCCAGCATGCCGACGGCGAGACTGCCCTTGATCGCTGACTCGCCGGTGTGTGCGGCACCGGATGTGGTGTAAAGGCGCAATGCTTGCTCGCGGTCAACTGCCTGGGCAACACCCGATGTCTCACCGTCACGGTTCTTGCGGGTGACCATTGCGTAGAGGTTCTGGAAAGGGTCGAGATCATTGATCGGATAGTCGGTTCCCGCGGCGACGTTGTCCAGACCGAGCACGTCGACGAAGTCCCGTGTCGGCACCGCGTTGTCCGCCCGCTCGTCCCCGAGGTGTTTGGCGATGGCCGCGCGATTTCGCCACAGAAACGGTGTCTGCGCTGCGATCTGCAGACCGAGGTCCCGAGCCCGCGCCAACTGATCCCGGCGCATCAGGCTCGCATGGATGAGCACGTCCGGCAACATGCCATCGTGCCTGGTCGCCTGGGTTGCCGCGTACACGTCGAGGGCAAGGTCGATCGCCGCATCGCCGACGGCGTGAACGCCGGTGGGCCACCCCGATTGGTGCGCGGCATCGACGAGACCCGCAAACCGGTGCTTGTCGACGAAAAGCTCACCGTGGTACGAGTCGCGGGAGGCGTACGGCGCGCTGGTCGCGGCAGTGCCGAGGGTCATGCCACCATCGATCTGTAGCTTGACACCTCGTTCCAGCACCCAAGCGCCGACTTCGCGGGCATGGGGGCGTGCTGCCAGCAGCCCCCGCCAGGTCTTCAGGTCAGCCGACGGATTCAGCTCGCCTGTCGGAGTAACCATCGCCGCGATCCGGACGGTCGATTCCCCGCACGATGCCAATGCACGGATCACGTCCACATCTCGCGGTGCCATCGCCCCACCGACCACCGAGGTGATTCCTTGCGTGCTGAGCACGCGCATCGCCGCTGCCAGTTGTTTGGCCCGATTCTCCGCAGTCCACTCTGGAACCACCTTGGCCACATCATGGACTGCGCCTTCCACAAGCCTGCCGTCGTGGTCGGACGGATCGAGCCCGGCCAACTCCAGCGCGGCTGTGCTCACTGAGGCGGCGTGCCCCTCCGGGAGGAAGACCGGTCTGCCGCCTGCAGCACGATCAAGTTCCAACCGGCTGGGGGCACGCCGTTCCCGGAGCTGCAGAACCGGGTTCCACATCTGTCCACGAATCCATTCGCCCGGTTCACAAGTGGCCGCGAACTGACCAATGCGGTCAAGTACTTCTCGCAATGTCTCGACACCGGCGAACGACACCTCGAACTCGTCCATCGCGGCACTTTCGAAGTGACAGTGCGAATCGATGAGCCCCGGGATGACGCATCGCCCCTGCAGGTCGATGACCGTGGTGGTCGGCCCGATCAGTGGACGAATCTGATCATCCCGTCCTACGGCGCTGACCAGACCGCTCGTTACCGCAACAGCTTCGGCGATGCTGCCGTCGATGTCCAACGTGTTGACTGTGCCCCCGACAAGCACCAGATCGGCAGGTATGGTCATGCTCGTTCAACCCTTCACAACGGCGGCGATGCATTCGACCTCCACCTGCACACCAGTCCGATGTGGCCGCGCGATCACCGTCGTGCGCGCCGGGAAGTGCGGGTTGGATTCGAAGAATGACCGGTAGACCGCGTTGAAGTCGGAAAAACTGTCTACATCGCGCAGATAGCAGGTGCACTTGAGAATGCTCTCGCGGCTTCCTCCTGCGGCCTCGACCACCGCCACCAGGTTGGACAGCGTCTGCTGGACCTGTTCGCGGAAGTCGTCCGACACGATCGTCCGCGTCTCCGGGTCCAATGGCCCGGTACCGGAGCAGTAGATGGTGCCGCCGTGGACGATCGCCTGGGACAGCGGCGCCGCTGTAGTCGCTGAGAAGCCCACCGTAGGGGCGCTGCTGGTGGTGATGGGAGTGATACCACTGGTGCTGTTGGTCATGTATGTTCCTCAGGAAAAGTGGTAGATGAGCTTGCTCAGGCTGCGTCGATTTCCATCACGACGGCCTTGGGTTCGGTAAAGAATTCTCGGCTGTAAGTGCCTCCTTCCCTGCCCATCCCGGAATTCTTCGCCCCGCCAAAAGGCGCGCGCAAGTCGCGCACGAAGAAGCAGTTAACCCAGACCGTGCCCACGCGCAAGGCCCGTGCGACGCGGTGCGCCCGGGACAGATCTCGGGTGAACAGCATCGCGTTGAGACCATACGGCGTGTCGTTCGCCGCGGCCACGACTTCCGATTCCGCCTCAAAAGGAAGCACAACGACGAGGGGGCCGAACACCTCCTCCTGCGTGATCCGGTCGCTTTGGCTGGCGCCAACGACGATCGTGGGAAGGACCGTCCAGCCATCTCCGAGGCCGCCGGTGTGCAGGCGTGCACCCTGCGAGCGTGCGATGTCGAGGTAGCCGCTGACCTTGTGGAAATGCTCCAACGACGACATGGGGCCGATCCGCGTGTCCGGGTTCTTGGGATCGCCAACCTGCAATGCTTGCGCAGCACTGGTGAACCGAGACAAGAACTCGTCGTATACGCCGCGCTGCACGTAGATTCGGCTGCCCGCGAGGCAAACCTGGCCGCTGTTGGTGAAAATCGCCTTGATCGACCAGTCGACAGCCTTGGCGAGGTCTGCGTCGTCGAAGACGATGTTGGCGCCTTTTCCTCCCAGTTCCAGACTCACCGGTACGAGATTGCGGGCGGCGGCATGAGCGATTGTCCGGCCGGTCGTCGACTCACCGGTGAAGGTGATCCGGTCGATCTCGGATGACTCGGTGAGGGCTTGACCGGCCGAGTTCGGCCCGTAGCCGTGTACGACGTTGAACACGCCTGGTGGCAGCCCCGCTTCCAGGGCCAGTTTGGCGAGCATGGTGGCCGACGCTGGGCTCTGCTCGGCCGGTTTCAGCACGACCGTGTTGCCCCAGGCCAGCGCGGGGGCGACCTTCCACGTCTCCATCATGAGCGGAAAGTTCCACGGCGCGATCGCGGCGACCACGCCCGCTGGATCGTATTCGGTGTAGGCGTGATGTCCGCCAGGCATTGGAAACGTCTCGGCCGGTGTCACCTGCGAGTGGTCGGCGAAGAACCGGAAGTTCTGGGCCGAGCGCGGCACGTCGTGGCCCGATGTCTCCCCGATGGGCTTGCCCATGTCCGTGGTGTCCGCGAGGGCGAGTGCGTCGGCGTTCTCCAGGATCAAGTCAGCGAGCCGATGCAAAATCCGGCCTCGCTCGGCGAAGCTCATCCTCGACCACGGCCCCTCGTCGAACGCCTGACGTGCCGCTTTGATGGCGCGTTGGGCGTCACGGTCGGACCCGAGGGCCACGGCGGCCCACGGCGTCCGTTCCCACGGGTCTACGGACTCGAATGTCGCGCCGTCCAGCGACGTGACTTCCTCACCGTCGATGACGTGGCCGAAGGATTCCACCGGTTCCTCCTAAGTAGGGCTTGAAATAGTTACTGTCGAAGTTGTAGTGGCTTCGAGACAATGAGCGGTTCCCGTCTGCCGGAAACGCTGGCAGGAAAGGTCGCGGTTCAATGGCCGCGTACCTTTTCCGACCAGTCAGCCCATAGCCGTGCGAATTTCCCGGAACGAACCGCACGTATCTGTTCATCGATCTCCAGCTCTAGCAACTCTTCATAACTTTGGCGTTCGCTGGCCTGCATGAGGCGCTTCGTAGCCCCAGCGGCCTCTGGCGAAGCAGCGGCGAGATACTTCGCCTTGGTGACCGCCTCGGTGAGCGGGTCCGGGACGACGACATCGAGCAAGCCGATGCGTACTGCTTCATCGGCGCCGACCTTGCGTCCGCTGACCGCGATCTCCGTGGCACGCGCCGCACCGACCGCCCGCGTGAGCAGCCAGGAGACCCCGAAATCCGGCACCAGGCCCATCTTGATGAACGGGGCAGCGAACACGGCCCGAGGCGACCCGAGCCGCACGTCGCACGCCAGGACTAGCGCCATACCGGCTCCGACGGCAGCACCGTCCACCGCTGCAACCGTCGGTTTGAGCGTCCGCAGCAGCAGACTGGCTGAAGCGAATTCCCGGGCCATCCGTTGGCGCGCGGTCTCCGGGGTCTCATCGATGATCTGACCGATGATGTCGAGGTCACCCCCAGCGCAGAATGCGCCGCTACTCCCGGTCACCACGATTGCACGGACATCGGGATCTTCGGCGAGCTGGCGCAGCACCGTGGGCAGGGTGTCGAGCAGCTCACGATCCAGGGCATTGCGCCGATGCGGTCGGTTTAGCGCGAGCTGCGCGACGCCGTCTGAAGTGTGGGTCAACTGCAAGGAAGCCACACCGGTGTTGTACGTCGTCGTTTCATTCATGGCTTCTCCGTGGAAATTCGGCTGAACATCCCAACCGTGCTCGACGTGGACTTGAGTTGCCAGGGCGGCTTTTCGGACAATGGAAAGGCGTGCTGGTCCCGGATGGGGAGCTGGCTGATCCTCGGTGGATCGTCCGGCCCGTAACAAGGAGATTCGGTGAATCAAGAATTCGGCCATCTAACTCTGCCCAACCAGTTGACCGGCAAGACCGCGATCGTCACGGGGGCTGCGTCGGGTATCGGGCGGCAGACTGCCGCTCTTTTCGTCTCTCGCGGCGCGGAGGTGCTCGCTGTCGACCGCGATGAGGAAGGTCTGCGTGAGCTGCGGCTCGCCGTTCAAGCCAGCGGCGGTGACCTGGAGACGCTAGCGCAGGATCTCACCGTCCCCGGCGCCGCCGAACGGGCGTTCGGCGTGTGTGCTGGCATCTTCGGCGTCCCGAACGTGCTGGCCAACATCGCTGGCAAAGGGGGCGATGCCTCGGCTGCTGAGACCACGGACGAGGATTTCGACTACTTCCTGCGAACGAATCTGCACACGACCTTCGCGATGAGCCGACAAGCCGCCATCACGTTCGGCGAAGCGGGTGGGGCCATTGTGAATACTTCGTCGACGTTCGCGCTTGTCGGGGCGAAGGGTTCCGCGCCGTACTCAGCAGCCAAGGGAGCGGTGGACAGCCTCACACGCCAAATGGCGGCAGACTACGGTCGGCGCAACATCCGCGTGAATGCCGTGGCGCCAGGACTGATCGAGACCCCCGCCACCCGGTCGAAGATAGCCTCGGGGGTGTTCGACGATCTCGTCACCCGATCCCGTCCCCTACCGCGGGTGGGCAGGCCGAGCGACATCGCCAATGTGGTCGCGTTCCTCGTGTCGGACGATGCTGCCTTTGTCACCGGGGTGACGATCCCGGTGTGCGGGGGCTGGAGCACCACCCGATTCCGGGACTGAGGCGCAGGGGCGAGGCGCGGACGAATCCAGTCCGCGCCTTCGTCCTGCCTCTAGCTATCGTCTCGAACGCGAACGACGTTCTTCGATGGTCTCACCGCCGGCAGCCCACCGTTCGGGCGGTACCTCCCGAACGAGGATCCGGACCGTCTCGGACTGCACCCCAAGGCTGCCGACGATCGCATCATGCACGGCCGCGATCATGCCCCGCAGTTCTGTGTCAGATCGTCCGGTCAGCAGCGAAACGTCAATGATCGGCATTGGTAACTCCCCGTTGGTCGTGGCCAGTAGCGTCCTGCAGAGCGCGATCAGCCCTGCGACTTCGGGGCAGACGCACATCTGCGAGCTCGATGCCACGGGTCTCGGGCAAGGTGAACACGAGGATGAGCAAGCCGAGCGTCACCGCGCCAACCGGATACCACAGAGCCGCGGTGGTGCTGCCCACCTCGGCGCCAATCGCGACCATGGTGGCCGGCAGAAGCCCGCCGAAAATACCCACACCTAACTGGTAGGGAATAGATAACGCGGTCGCTCGGATGCGGGTTGGGAACAGCTCGGCCATCGCCGTGGCCGCAGGCCCCTGCGACATCTGGGCGAGGGCGACGAGTAGGAGCAGAAGCAATGCGACCTGAACAACCGGCATGCTGAACAGGTCGCCGACGCTGTCGATCGCCACCGTGCCTGACGCCCCGGCGATCGGGTAACCAGATGTCTTCAGCGCGTTGACGAGTTCAGCCTCCAGTCGTGGACCGCCGGCGATCGCCGTCTGATCCACCGTGACCGTGGTTGGCCCCGCGCCATCAACGATGTGGAAGCGGACCGAGTTGCGATTCAGTATGTCGCGGGCACGGTCACAGTCCGTGGTGGACTTAGCCGTGCCGACCGGGTTGAATTGGAATGAGCAATCCGACGGATTCGCTGTGATGGCGACCTGGACGCGGTCTTGTGCTTGGTTAAGCTCGGGGTTGGCCACGGCTGTCACACCGGAATTGATCGGGAAGACCAGCAGCGCGGTGAGCGCCAAACCGGCGAACAGCACGATGCGCCGGCCAATTCGGTCAGACAGCCAGCAGAACAGCACGCACAGGAAGAAACCGATCAGCATGTTGAGCATGAAGATCACGTTGACCGTGAACGAATCGACCTTCAGATAGGTCTTCATAGCGGTGAACATGTAGATGGTCGACAGATAGCCGATGAAGGACTGGGCCGACGCCATCACGAAGACGATCGCCACCATGCGGATCCGCGGCCAAGTGCTGAACACCTCGCGCAGCGGAGCCTTCGCGTGCGTGCCTTCTTCCTTCATCTTGAGGAATATGGGGCTTTCGTTGAGCTTGGATCGGATCCAAACCGACAGCCCGAGAGGAAGGACGGAGATGAGGAAGGGAACGCGCCATCCCCACGACTCGAATGCGGCTTCACCGATAGCGGCCTGCACCGCGAGCTGCACCGCCAGGGAGAGGCTGAAGGCGAGGGCCGTGGTCCCCGTCAGCCATCCGACGAAGAAGGAGCGTTGATTGGCGGGCGCATACTCCGATACGTAGGTGACGGCAGCACCGAATTCCCCGCTGACGGCAAGTCCCTGCAGGATGCGGCAGGTCACCAGCAAGATGGGGGCGAAAATGCCGATTTGCTGCGAAGTTGGTAGCACCCCGACCGCCACGGTTGAGACGCCCATCAGCACCAGGGTCAGCAGGAAGACTTTTTTGCGACCGACGAGATCGGTGAGCCGCGCGAAAATGACGGCACCAACAGGGCGGACGATGAACCCGACCGCGAAGGTCAGCAAGGCGAACACCGTCTGCGCCGCGGTGCCATAACCACCAAAGAATTGACTACCCACAACGGGAATCAATGAACCGTAGAGGAAGAAATCATACCATTCGAATGCTGTCCCCACGGCTGATGCGCTGACGATCTTCAGTTCCTGTTTCTTCATCGAAGGGCCTCCTCCTCGATGAGTTGCCCTGGCAAGGTCGCCGAAGGCACGATGTGCAGACGTTAGATATGGGCAGTGTCCGAGGCAACACCTGCGTTCCCAATGTGCGGAAACGCCGCCCTCGAGGCCGCCTCGGGCAGGCAATCCCGTTCAGGAGGAGGGGCCAGCGACGAAAGGGGGCCGTGAGGCTCATGTCGTTCCGGCCAACGGGAACGTTGCCTTGCTTCGCGGTAGGACGCTCGAGCACCGTGCCCCTTGGCAAAGGCTCAGGTTCAGGTAGAAGGCAGGCTTTGGATGACCGAGGAAGCAGCAAAGTGGACCATCGAGTCGGCCGCGGAGCTTCTTCTGCGGGCGGAGCGGGAGAGAAAGGACCGCCCCCGCATCTCAAGTGAATGGCCGCAGTTCGATCTCGCGACCGCATACCTCGTGCAAGATCGGCTCGTCGGCCGGAAGGTGGCCGACGGCGAGAAGGTGATCGGAGTAAAGCTTGGTCTCACTTCTCGGGCGAAGCAGGAAAGAATGGGGGTGGCCGAGCCACTCACGGCGTGGCTCACCGACAAGATGGTTCTCCAGCCCGGGACACCGGTGCCCACTGACGAGCTGATCCATCCGCGTGTCGAACCAGAAATCGTGTTCGTACTCGGCGAGCGGCTCGCCGGGCCTGGTGTCACGGCGGCATCCGCGCTGTCGGCAGTGCGCAGTGTCCACAGCGGTCTGGAAGTGATCGACAGCCGGTACACCGACTTCCAATTCACGCTTGCCGATGTCGTGGCGGACAACGCGTCTTCGGCGCGGTTTGTCATCGGCGGTGTAGAGCAAGATCCACGAGAATTGGATCTTGCTGCCGAGGCGTGCATGCTGCGCGTGGATGGGAGGACCGTCGATACGGCCACGGGCGCCGCTGTTCAGGGCCATCCGGCAGAGGCGCTTGCGTTAGCGGTCAACAGCCTGGGCGAACGAGGAATCGAGCTCGAGGCTGGCTGGATAGTTCTGACAGGCGGCATGACCGATGCCGTGACCATCGGACCGGGCCAGCAGGTCACTGCCGAGTTCTCCCACCTCGGCTCCGTCACGGTGACAGGTGGCTGACCTCTTACCGCCACGGAAACGATTGCGCTGCCGCAGATAGCGCGCACCCGACGCCACGCGCCAGCCCCATTACGCGGTGGCGACGGCCAGCGCCGGAGCAACCGCGATTTCCGGGATGGCTGCTGCAGCGATGCAGGCTCCAGGCATCACAACGCGTCGGCGTCTACGCATCTGATCGGGCCTGCTGCCACCTGTCGCCATGGCACCGTCCCCGATACCGGCTCCGGCCACCACTGTGATTCCACCGATACGCAGTGGATTCTGAAGGACACCTGCTACGCGTGGGATGTACGGGTACATCCCACGCGTAGCACGAGCAGAACTGGTTGACACGCGCTCCACATGACGCGCTTTACGCACTATTGCGCTGCTATCGCATGGCACGGGCGGCTCGCGCCACCCAGCCCTTGGTCGACGAAGCCCGGCGGTCCCCGCTTCCATGAGACTCATTGCGCCGGTTCCACACGGTGTTCATGCGAACAACTCGTCGCGGTAGATGCTGAACCGGACCATGCGTGCCGCATCGATGAGTGTGGGTCGAAACCGATGCCACGGCTCGCCGTTGCCGCTGGCGAGCGTGAGCGAGGCGACCACGGCGCCCGCTTGGTTGCTGATCGCTGCAGACATCGATGAGCGGCCCGCGATATCCCGGTGCACCGAGACGTGCGCGTCGCGCACGGGATCCGCGTCGGTACCCGGCCCGTCGAACGCCTGGAACAGGACGCCGGCTGATGAGTTGGTGTTCCGGAGCCTGCTGCCTTCGTGGATGTCGTGCGGGCCGTTACCCGCCCTGGCCAGGCTTACCACGAGGGCCTCGTCTTGGTCGAGCACACTGAGGTAGGCGGTCCTGCCCGTCGTCTGGGCAAGATCGCGGATGTGGCGCGACGTGTCCCGTTGGATCCGGCGCACGCAGGGTGCGGAACTGCCGATCGCCCACACCCTCGTTGCGAGCCGGTACCGGCCGTCGGGTTGCTGTTCGAGGCCGCCCCACTCGGTCAGCTCCCGCACCATGCGCCACGCCGTGGCGACAGGCAGGCCGGTCCGCTCGGCGATCTGGGTGACCTGCAGCGCGCCCGATGCACGCTCCACCACGTCCAGCACCGACAAGACCCGCGCTGCGACACTTCGTTGGCGCATCTTCCCGCTCCTTCCGCCCCCGTAGCGCGAAGCTAACACCAGCGGTGGACGATGTCGGAGCGGCGAGTTCGCCGTCCCACTCTGTGAGCGCTTTTCACGCAATGAAAACGGAAGGCCGGGTTCGCGTCGCCGAACTCGCAAACTCGGCACCGTGCTTCGACATATCTCCGTATTGGCGTGCTGCGGCGCGCTGCTGACCGCCTGCTCATCAAGCAACGCCGACAACGGCGGCGTCGCAGACTCCCTCACCGCGGCGCTCGCCGCGCCCGTCAGCTGCCTCGACCCACACCAGACCCCACAGACACCGAATCTGCAAGTGTCTCGCCAGCTCGTGGACTCGCTCACCGACCAGGACCCGAAGACCGGCAAGATCGTGCCCTGGCTCGCCACTGCCTGGAAAGTCGACGGACATGCGACGAGGTTCACGTTCACGCTTCGCGACGGTGTCACATTCAGCGACGGCAGCCCGGTGGACGCCGCCGCCGTTGTCGCGAACCTCGACGATGTGGCTGGGTTGGGCGCACGGTCCCCGCTCGGCACAACCTACCTTGCCGGCTACACGGGTTCGTCCGCTCTCGATGCGCACACCGTCGAGGTGCGGTTCTCGACCCCGAGCGCGCAGTTCTTGCAAGCCACCTCAATGGCCACGCTCGGGTTGCTCTCACCCAGCACGCTCGAACGGACCGCGCAGGAGCGCTGCGCCGGCACGCTCGTCGGATCCGGCCCGTTCGTGCTCGACCGGGTCGCGCTCAACGAGGAGGTAGGGCTGTCCGCACGCACCGGATACGCATGGGCGAGCGACCTAGCCACCCACCCGGATACACCACGTATACGAAAGTTGACCTTCGCCATCGTCACCGATCCGAGTGCCCGGCACGGCAGCCTCTTCTCCGGGCAGTTGGACGCCGACTTGCAGGTGCTCCAGCAGGACGAGCCGTCCTTCAGCGACCAGGGTCCACGGCTGCTGTCAGGCACCCGACCCGGTGTCGTGTATACGTTGCTGCCCAACGAGTCGAGGCCTGCGCTGAGCGATCCCACCGTTCGGCGCGCCATCGGCGCCGCCATCGACCGGTCCCAGTTCGCGCCGCTGTTGTCGGCGGGTGAACGGCCCGCGACCGACGTGCTGGCCACCACTACGCCGGGCTACGCCAACCGCTCCCAGAACCTGGCGTTCGATCTACGCGAAGCGGCGAGACTGCTCGACGCGGCTGGCTGGCGGCCCGGCACGGACGGTGTACGAGCCAAGGGCGCAGATCGGCTGTCCTTCACCCTTGTCTATTCAGCGACCGAACGCTATGGCGCCGTCTACCAGCTCATCGCGCAGCAGTTGGCCGAGGTCGGGATCGAACTGCGCCCGACTCCTCTCGACGACGCGACCAACAGCGCCCGGCAGGGCGCGGGCGACTACGACTTCGTGTCCTGGACGGTGACCCGCGGAGATCCCACAGTGCTGGCGAGCCTGTACCCGGTGAAGAGTGCGAATCCCCTTCGGCGCACCACGCCCGACGAGGTCGATACCGCCATCGCGAGGATCGCCACGGTGCTGGACCCCACCGAGCGTGTGCGCGCTGTCGACGCGGCTGCCCAGGCAATCCTGGCCGGCGGGCACGGCATTCCCCTCTTCGAACAGGCGTCATCGGTGGGTTTGGCGCCCCGAGTCAGCGGTGTCCGGCTCGACGCGTCGGGCCGACCGGTATTCCAGGATGCGGAGGTTCGGTCATGAACGCGTGGAACGACTTCACCGGTGGGCGTGCGGTGGACGCAGCGACGTTCGTCGCTGCCGCGCATACGTTGCTGGAGTCGGCGGTCGCCGCCGCCGGTGGTGGCGAGGCCACCCGTGCAGAGTTCGTCGCTGGGCTGGCGGCCAGCCTGAGCACGTCGGGTCCGTACGCGACATTGCGGCTCGACACCGGACTCGCAGACCAGGAGGTCCGCCGGGAGCTGACGGAAAACGTCGAGTCGGTGTCCGCGCTGGTCCTGGACCTCGTCCGAAGTGCCCGCCCGGCAGGCGTGTCTGGTCCGGGCGACATCCAGAGCAGCTGTGTCGGCTACGCGTGGATTCCGCCGGTGGCCAAACGGCTCACGGCCGACGCGGGTCTGCACGCGGCGCGCAACCTCTACAACGAGTGGCTCTGGCAAATCGTGCTGCTGCGGGACGCTCTCATCCCGTTCACCAACCCGGCCGAGGTGCTCCTGCGCGCCGACGCGGACGGACTGACCCGGCTGCGAGACACCCGCGACTGGTTCGCCGTCCAGGTGATGACCAGGCGAGTCCCGCACGCCGCGATCGTGCGGTTCGCCGCAGAAGCCGTCACCGCAGAATACGTCGATGGCGCGTACGGCTTCCAACACGGCGGCGTGGTCGTCCTGCCGCCGGTCGCGCTGGACGGTCCGCTGCTCGGTCCCGTCTACCTGCTGACCTGGCGCGAAACCAAGCTCGTCCCCGACGACCTCGCCTTCTTCGTGCACGCAGAGCAGCCGTCTGTGAACACGTTGTCCGCACCTACGAGGGCGGCAGGCGAGGTCGAGGTGGTCGAGCTGTTGGACCGGCTCGTCCCCGGCTCACCCGGACCCGGCCGGACCCGCACGTTGACCCTGGTGGTCGGATTCGACGACCACGAGTGGATGGTGGACCTCGGGCAGGCGCTGCGCGGTCACCGTTACGCCAGCCGACCGCCCCATCAAGACAGTCCGCGTAACACGTCTGCAGTGGACAATTCGTGGTCTGGGTGCGCGGTTCTCCGCGAGGACGGTGCGGTGTCGGTGCCGGGCGGTGGTCTCATCCCGACCGGTGGCCAACGCGCTCTGACCCTGGCGCTGCTCGGCCGGTTGCGACCGGGCAATGTGGTGCTCTACACCGGCCAGGACGTCAGCGGGCAACATGTGCTGCTCGACATCCGGAGTTGACGTGCGCCGATTCGTTGTGCGGCGCATCGGGCAGGCCGCCGTCGTGGTGTTGGCGGCCTACACCCTCACCTTCGCCGCGTTCTATCTTCTGCCCGCGGACCCGGTGCGGATCATGATCGGCCCAGAGAACGCGATCGACGAGGCGCGAGTGGCCGCGCTGCGGGCCGCGTACGGCCTCGACCGGCCAGCGCTCGTGCGTTACGTCGATGGCTTGCTCGATGCCGTGCGCGGCGACTTCGGCACCTCGTTGCAGACCGGACGCGGCGTCGGCGCGACGATCGCCGAAGCTGCACCACGCACCCTCGCACTGGCTGGCGCCGCGTTGCTGCTGGCTGTCCCCGTCGGGTTCCTGATCGCCTGGCTGGCCGCGCACACGCGCCAGCCGTGGTTGCACCGGCTGCTGGGCAGCCTGCCCGGGTTGTCGCTGTCCGTGCCGACGTTCTGGCTCGGACTGGTGCTGTTGCAGGCATTCTCCTTCGGGCTTCGGCTGTTTCCGGCTCGCGGCGACGACGGGCTCGCCGGTCTGGTTCTGCCGGCCGTGACTCTGGCGGTGCCGTCGTCGGCCTTCGTTGCGCAGGTGCTGCTGCCGCGCCTGACCGCGGAGATGCGACAGACCTATGTGGACACGGCGAGAGCCAAAGGCTCCTCACGCGCCCGCGCCGTGTCTGTTCACGCGCTGCGCAACGCCGCTATGCCCGCACTGACAATGGTGGCGTTGCTGGTCGGCTGGCTGCTGTCCGGCTCGGTCGTGGTCGAGACGATCTACGCCCGCAACGGGCTCGGTCGGCTCATCGAGTCAGCGGTCACAAGCCGGGACCTGCCGATGTTGCAGGGCTTGGTCGCTGTGACCACAGCGGTCGTAACCCTGCTAGCTCTGGCTGTGGACCTGGCGTACCCGCTGGTGGACCCGAGGGAGCGCGCACGATGACCCGGCTGCGCAATCTCGGGGTCGCGCCGTCTGTCGCTGTCCCGCTCCTGGCGGGGACCGCAGCTCTCGCACCAAACGTCTTCTCCCCCGCCGACCCGCTGCGCGGTGATCTCGCCGAGCGGCTGCGGCCACCAGAGGCGTTGCACCCGTTCGGCACCGACGAACTCGGCCGGGATCTGCTCGCCCGGATCGTGCACGGGGCGGCACCGTCGTTGCAGGCCGCGGTCCTCGCGGTGGCCATCGCGGTGCTGGCGGGCGCGGCGCTCGGCCTGGTTGCGGGCACGACACGCGGTTTCGTCGATGACGTGATCATGCGGGCGGTCGAGGTATTGCTCGCCGTGCCGTCGTTCCTCCTCGTGCTCGGAGTGATCGCGGTGCTCGGCCCTGGGACCAGCAACGTGGCAGTGGCCGTGGGCCTTTCCTCCTCGGCGGTATTCGCTCGAATCACGCGTGCCGAGGTGATCCGTGTCGGCAAAGCCGGTTATGTCGAGGCAGCAGTGGTCTGCGGCACGAGCCGCCCGACCGTCCTGTTGACCCATGTGCTGCCCAACGCCGCGAGTCCAATCGTCGCACTGGCCACATTAGAGCTCGGCAACGCGATCCTCACCGTCGCGGCCGTCAGCTTCCTCGGGTTCGGCGCCCCGTTGCCGGAGCCCGAGTGGGGTTCGATGATCGCTGCCGGGCGCCCCTTTCTCGCCTCGGCGTGGTGGCTGACGACTGTGCCTGGTCTTGTCATCGTCACCGTCGTGCTCGCGGTCAACCATCTCGGACACATTCTGCGATCGGAGACACGATGACACTGCTCGCCGTGCGTGGCCTGACGGTCGGCTACCGCTCGTCCCGTAAGAATCGACCTGCGGTGGACCGGATCGATCTAAACGTCCACCCAGGACAGGTAGTGGCCGTTGTCGGCGAGTCAGGGTCAGGAAAATCGACGCTCGCGCACGCGTTGGTCGGCCTGCTCCCGGACACGGCCAGGGTGCACGCGGGCAGCGTCACGTTCAACGGCCAGCGGGTCGACCATCTCCCCGACCGCAGGTGGCGCCGATTGCGTGGGCGACGGATCGCGTACGTCCCGCAGGACCCAGGGTCCGCGCTCAATCCACTGATGACCGTGCGCGCTCAGCTCACGGAAGCCTTGCGACTGGCGGGAAATCGGCCGTTGGGCGACGACGCGTTGACCGAGGCGTTGAACCGGGTGGGCATCCCCGCCCCGGACCGGGTGCTCGGCCGCTACCCGCACCAGCTCTCCGGCGGGTACCGGCAGCGGGTGCTCTTGGGCATGGCGCTGGCCGGCCGACCCGCGCTGCTCGTCGCCGACGAGCCGACTTCCGCGCTCGACACCACTGTGCAGAAGACCGTGCTGGACCTGATCGAAGACGTCGCCGCCCACGACGGCACAAGCGTCCTGTTGATCACGCATGACCTCGGGGTCGCCCAGGACCGGGCCGATCGCGTCGCCGTCATGTCCGACGGCCGGATCGTGGAGGACGGCCCCACGGCGCAGGTGCTCGGCCGACCGCAGGCGGCCTACACCCGCCTCCTGCTCGACTCAGCACCACGATCACGAGCCACCCGGCCCGCAGCAGCGGAACCGCTGCTCGAGGTACATGATCTGAGCAAGACGTACCCAGGCACGGTCGCGGTCGACGGCGTTTCGTTCACGCTTGGCCGGGCCAGCACCCTGGGACTGGTCGGGGAGTCCGGGTCGGGCAAGTCCACGATCGCACGCATGATCACCCAGCTCGTGAAGCCGACGGGCGGGAGCATTCTGCTCGACGGAGAGCCCATCGCAGTCGGCTGTCCACGTGTGCAGTTCGTCGCGCAGAATCCGTATGCCTCGCTCGACCCGCTGATGAGCGTCGGCCGGATCATCGCGGAACCGTTGCGAGCGCTGCGCGTTGGTGTCGCCGAGCGAAGGCGGCGGGTGCGCGAACTGCTCGACGACGTCGCGCTGCCGGCCGAGGTCGCGCGCCGGCGGCCGACAGCTCTCTCAGGGGGGCAGCGCCAGCGTGTGGCCATCGCCCGTGCACTGGCGCCGCGGCCGGATCTGGTCGTCCTCGACGAGCCGGTTTCCGCGCTTGACACCGTGACACAGGCCCAGATCCTGACGCTGCTGCAGCGGCTGCAGCGCAAGCACGGGTTGGCGTACCTGTTGATCTCTCATGATCTAGCCGTGGTCGCGGCCTCGGCCGACCGGCTCGCGGTCATGCGAGACGGCCGGATCGATGAATCCGGAACCACCGTCGACGTGCTGGCCTCGCCGGCGACTCCGTTCACTCGCGAGCTGCTTGCCGCCGTGCCCGGACGGCTAGCCGCTCCAAGGTGAGCGTGGGGCCTGATCGACCTGCCACTTGGGGCAAACTCGTCCGCTCGCTGGATCATCACGTCCTATCGCTCGATACTACGATCCCGGTCGTGAGGTCAGACCCTCGTGGGCAGCACCGACGAAGTACCCGACAACCTGCGCGCGCATGCGGTGCGTCTAGGCAGTCCCAGGACCTGTGATCGGCGCGTCGTTTCGACCAACGCCCCCGCCAAGTTGGGAACGCGCGGTCCGTCTCCTTCCGCCACCGCCTCCAGAAGCTGCCGGAGGGGATCCGCTCCCACTCCGGCAGACCTGCGACCCACTACGCCGCGTAGCCACATGTTCGCCATTCCGATCAATAGATTTCAGGCCATCTCAGAGCGTTATTCTGGCTTTTACCATCCACGGCGGTAAAATTCGAGTGATGTGACGATCCGGATGATGTTGGGAAGTTCCGCGAGGCGTCCGCGGT